>DATKMQ010000019.1 GCA_035541755.1 Syntrophorhabdaceae bacterium | reverse complement strand
CTTAAATAGGGAGGGAAACCTCACGCCCTTCTGTTCGTTTTATCCGAACAAAAGCGGTGCACCCACGCTATATACAACAACTAGGCCTAAATCGGAAAATCTATCCTCTAGGTCTCCACAAAACACCGTAAATGTCTTGCCCGCGTCGGGTGTCTGAGCTTCTTCAATGCCTTGGCTTCTATCTGGCGTATGCGCTCACGGGTCACCTCAAAAATCTGACCGACCTCCTCGAGCGTATGATCGTGTCTCTCACCAAGACCGAACCTCATGCGCACCACTCTCTCTTCCCGCGGCGACAACGTTGACAATATCCTGTCGAGATTTCCCACGAGGTCCTCATAGATTGCCGAATCCTGAGGTGTCAGAATATTCTTGTCTTCGATGAAATCTGCGAGGTGCGTGTCTTCATCGTCGCTCACCGGTGTCTCCAGAGAAATGGGTTCTTTGGTAATGCGCAGCACCTTTCTCACCTTTTCTGCTGAGAAACCAATCTTTTCTGCAATCTCATCAGGATAGGGCTCACGACCCAGGTCCTGGACAAGTCCCCTGGAAACGCGGAGAATCTTATTGATCGTCTCGATCATGTGCACCGGAATCCGTATGGTCCTCGCCTGGTCGGCGATGGCTCGCGTAATGGCTTGTCGTATCCACCAAGTGGCATAGGTGCTGAACTTGTAGCCCCGCCTGTATTCGAACCTGTCAACGGCTTTCATCAGTCCTATATTTCCTTCCTGGATCAAATCAAGGAGAGAAAGTCCTCTATTCATGTATCGCTTGGCGATGCTCACCACGAGCCGCAAGTTTGCCTTTACCAGTTCATTCTTGGCCTCGGCGAAGATTACCTCAGCCTTCTCAATCCGCTTGAGAAAAACTTTCATTTGAGGCAGGCAGACACCCATTTCCTGTTCAATTTTTGCCCTTCTAGCGCTTAATAGCCGGTGGTTCTTGCCTTTTTGTCTGGTTTTCGCGCCCTTGCTTTTCCCGATTTCAGCTTCTATTTTCTCAATCCAGTCTACAGATCGTTTCATCCGAAGCACGATCTTTTCCGTGATCTTCCTGCTCAGATTGATTTCCGTGATAATCCTTCCTATTTCTTCCTGACATACTTCTCTCTTACGTGCACCCCCACGCATCATTCGATCATGGGAGTTTTTCAATCGTTCGAGAAGGGCAATTACACGCTCTTTTTGGAATTCAAGCTCCGTGTCTCCTTCGTCCTCGTCATCGGCATCCAGCGTGATGTCTTTGACGTCAGCCCTGGAACTCTTGAGCGCCGAGAGGGCTTTCAACAATTCCTTCACCGTTCCCGGAAAAGATAGGATGACTTGTTTGACTTCCTCCTTCGATTCCTCCATGTGCTGAGCGATATCCTTTTCGCCTTGACGTGTCAGAAGAGCCATTGCACCCATTTCTTTGATGTAGTGTTTAATAGGGTTGATCAGCTCATCGTCGTAGACCTCTTCCAAGGCGCCGTCAAGAACTTCGTCAACGTTCCCTGTTTCAATAAGACCGATATCGCTATCCGCCTCCACCTCAAAAAGTTCGATTTCGTCAAGCATGTTGTCCTGTTTCTCGCCCGTGGAAATAAGCGTGTAGAGTTCTTTGTTTTCCAGGCTCTCATCGTAAGGATACAGTCTTCTTGCTTTTTCAGGCATGGTCACCTCGCTATAAGGATTGTTTTTTCATAGAAGCCAAAACCTGCCCCTTCTCCTTTTGCAATTTCACTATCTCCCGCTCGTCGCCTCTTTTTTCTGCCGCGGAAATCTTCTCCGTAAGTCTCTTCAACTCTTCTCTCAGGAACTGCCTTTCAACATAACTGAAATAATCGAAGAGCACCTTTTCTGATTCGTCTTCCGAGAATGAAACAGAATCGAACGTCGCATCGAGTACGAAACTCCTCAACGATTCGTCGTCAAGCATCTGAACAAACCTCTGCAATTCAAACGGCTCTTTCTTCTCGACATAGGCCAACATCCTGGAAAGGACCTCTCGCACGTGTTCATCTTTTATGTAGCGTAACACCTCCTTTTCTCTGAAAGATTCCAATAAATACGGATTGGCTACACAGGCATTGATTACCTTCTTTTCTATGATGCCTTTTGATTCACCACTTTTTTCTGCCAGTCCCGTGGGCGCTTGACGCTCCGGACCTGCAAAATGATGTTCTTCAACTCCCGTCAATTCAGAGAGTCTTTTGATATACAGTCTTCTGGTTACACTGTTCCGTATGGCCTTGATATAAGGGAAGGAAGCCCTGATGAGCGCCATTTTGCTCTCAGGCGTCTTGACGCCCAATTTCGCCGCGTAATAATCAACATAGTAATCGAGGATAGGTTTCTTCTTTGCAGTCGCTTCGTAGACCCGCTCGATCCCTTCTTTTCGCACCAAACTGTCCGGATCGTGTCCTTCGGGCAGAACCACCATGCTTCCGTTCACTTCCATCTCGGCAAACATCTCGATGAGTCTCAAGGCACTTTTTACGCCCGCTTCATCCCCGTCGAGCATGAGCGTGATGTTCTCCGTGTAATTTCTCAGTTTCGATACCTGCAGCTCGGTCACGGAAGTACCAAGGGTCGCGGCGATATTCTTGAAGCCGTTCATGTAGAGTGATATAAAATCAAAATATCCCTCGACGATGAAAACTTCATTCTTCTCAGAAATCTCTTTCCGTGTCTTGTCTATACCAAAAAGTGCCGTCCGTTTAGAAAAGACGGAAGACTCCGGCGAATTAACATATTTGGGGAAACCGTCTTTTTCCATGGTTCTTCCCCCGAACCCTATGACACGCTTATTTACGTCAAGAATAGGTATGATAATACGTCCACGGAACATGTCGTAGAGTTCTGTGTCCTTCATTCTGACAATGCCCGTGCTCAGAAAAATATCATTCGGAACCCCGCTTAGTTTTAAGAACCCCTTGAGGTTGCCCGAGGTCTTGTCACTGTATCCGAGCTGAAACTCGTCAATCGTATCGATGCCTATGCCTCTGTTTTTCAGATATTGCACGGCCACTTTCGAATTCTTCAGATTCCGTTGATAGTATTCTGCGAGCTTTGACAGCGCATCGAACGAACCGGTTCTCCTTCCGCTATCCCGCTTCTCTATCTGCACCCCGTATTGTCTGGCAAGGTTTTCCACGGCTTCCTGGAAACTCAAGCTTTCATATTTCATGAGAAAGTTGATTGCGTTGCCCCCCTCACGACAGCTGAAGCAATAAAACATCTGCTTTTCAACGCTCACGGTGAACGACGGAGTTTTTTCCTTGTGAAAAGGACACAGACCCGCGTAATCCTTACCTGCCTTTTTGAGCTTTACATACTGAGAAACTACATCGAGTATGTTGGCTCTCTGAAGCAGTTCGTCAAGGGTCGACTTCATTAAAACTCCACAATCGTTATGCCACTATTTCGCTCATCCCTATGCAGCGCCCTGATGTGCTTTGCACCCGTGAGGTGCTCCCGAATCGCCTGCATGAGTTTTCCTGTGCCTATCCCGTGAAGAATCCTCACCCGAGGGATGCCTTCGACGATCGCCCTGTCGAGAAACCTGTCTAAGGTGGTAAGCGCCTCTTCTACCCTCATGCCCATGAGGTTCAATTCTGATTCGTTTATCGTTTCTACGTGGACTTCGTCTTGAGCCCTGCCGATAGTGTGCTTTTCCCCGGTGGTCTTTTCTATGAAAATTCTCTTCAGCTTCGTGCGCACGTTGCCGATGACCACTTCGTATGTATCACCCCTCTCATCCATATCGACCACATATCCGCTGCCTCCGAGGGTCTTTACGCGCACATAGTCGCCGACGTGAATATCGGCCTGCTTCTTGTGAATTTCACTCCCGAACCTTTGCCTCAAATCCTCCACACGTTTCCTGCTTGTTGCTATTATGATCCTTTCTTTCTTTGCAATCTCTTTTCTTATCTTATCAATCTCCATCTCCAGTTCCGCTAACCGGCTGTTACATCTTTCATCGACTTTTTTCAAGTATTCGTCGCGGCTCTCTTTAATAAGGGCGAGCCTTGTTTTTGCTTCCGCCCGTAATTTCATCAACTCTTCCCGTTGTTCGCCCGCTACTCTTTTCTCTTGCTCCAGGCTTGTGATGAGGTCATTGAGCATAAATTCCTGATTTCCGAGATAGGCGCGACTCTTTTCAATGATCTCGTAAGGCACGTCGATATTCTTCGCCACCTGAATTGCGTTACTGTAACCGGCGGTCCCATAAACGAGCTTGTAGAGAGGTTTCATTGCGTCCGAATCGAAGGCCGTAGCCACGTTCATGGCAAAGGGTTTTGTGTAACCGTAGGCCTTAATGAGGTTGAGATGCGTTGTTACCACAACCTTGCACCCTTTTTCTACAAGAGCATCGATAATTCCCATTGCCAGAGCTGATGCCTCCTGCGGTTCAGTACCCCCGCCTATCTCATCGATGAGAATGAGTTCGTTGCCGGCGGTTTGTTTGTAGAGTTCCTTGATGGCATACATGTGGGCGGTGAAGCTGCTTAATTCCATGGCAATATCCTGTTCATCGCCGATGAGCGCAAAGACATTGGAGAAGAGCGGAAGGATTGGTGTGCCCGAAGCAGGAACGAAAAGACCGGCTTTGGCCATGAGGCAGAGAAGCCCTATGGTTTTTAATGCGGCCGTTTTGCCTCCCGCATTGGGACCGCTTATGATCATCGCACGTTTATCGGCCGCTATAGCAATGTCAATCGGTACGGCCTTATTCCTCTTGGAAAGTATGATAAAGGGGTTCACGGCGTCTTTGATCTCCATGAAACCCTCTTCTCCGATTTGAGGTCTTACGCAACGGAACTCAAGACTGAAAAGCGCGACGGAATGATAAAGATCAAGCTCTTTTAAGGCTGAGAGATTAGCTTCGAGCTCTCTTCTGAACCCTCTCACGAAATCGGTGAGGTCTTTCAATACCTTCTTTTCTTCCTCCTTCTCTTCGTTGACGAGAACGTTAATGGAGTTGTTGAGCTCAACGCACTCCACCGGTTCGACAAAGGAGGTTTTCAACGAATGGGAATAATCATGGACTATACCCTGGAGCGCCTCGTTGAAATTCGGCTTCAAAGGTATCACATATCTGTTGTTGCGAAGAGAAATGTATGAATCCTGGAGCAGCGGCCTCACACTCTCTTTTTCCATGATCTTCTCGAGATGTCTCTTCATCTTTTCCCGGAACGAAAAAAGCTCCGTTCTGATTTGCGACAGCTCGTATGAGGCGCTGTCCTCGATAAACCCTTCGGGATTGATTGCCCGTGAAATCTTCTTGAAAAGAAGGGGCAGCTGCTTAATGCTGTTCTGGGTCTCTATCACAAAGGCTTTCTTGTTGTATGCCTTTTTTAAGAAAGCAAGGATGTCCTCAGATGCACGCACAAAACCGGTCACCAGAATGAAGTCCTGGGCCTCAAGAATGGAGTCCCCCACGGAGATCCGTTTCAGAACGTCCCGTATGTCGGGAATGTCCCCAAGGGGTATCTTGCCATCCCATTTGATCACCTCGAGAATGGCTTCAATACGGTCCTGTCTTTCTTCTATATCAGTTTTATTCGAGAGAGGTTTAAGTTGATGTATCGAGTCGTCGATGAAGGGGGTCGATGAAAAATGAAAAATAATCTCTACGAGTTTGAGATAATCGAGGTACGATAATGTCTTGTCGACCATGCCGGGCTTGACTACCTATTGAGACGATAGTCTTTTAAGCACCATTCCGCTAAGCACTTTTCCGTCAACCCTCCCTGGAAATTTTTCCATGAGGAGTTTAATAACCTTCCCCATGTCTTTCTGGCTTTTCGCATCTACTGTCGCGATCGCCTGTCCTATTTCCCGTGTTATCTCTTCTTCAGTTAGTTGTGAGGGCAAATATTCGTTAAGGATGACGACTTCCTTCTCTTCCTTTTCTACAAGGTCGAGCCGTCGTCCCTGTTTGAAACTTTCGATGGAATCATGATGTTGCTTGACGGACGTTTTTACGATAGCAAAGAACTCGTCATCAGACAAACTTCTGATCTTCTCGACTTCCTTGTTCTTTATCGCTGCCAGGAGCATCCTCAACACGGATACCCTCACGGCGTCCCTATTCTTTAAAGCCTCTTTTAAACTCTCTGAGATCTTGGCTTTATAGTCCATGTATCCGTCTTAATACAGACCTTTATCCGCCGTTCTTTTGAGTTTCTTCAAAGCCCTTTTCTTCGCAGCGAGTATCTTCTTCTTCCTCTTTACGCTTGGCTTCTCGTAGTGCTCTCTCTTCTTTATCTCAGAAAGAATTCCCGTCTTTTCGCACTGCTTCTTAAACCTCTTGAGGGCGCTCTCGAAGGACTCTCCTTCTCTTATAATAACTGCTGGCATTCATCTCTCCCTCCCTCCATATCGCCATTAAAGAATAAACTGCATAACTAAGCTTCTTATTAAAACCTAAAATGGAAGCCGAAGTCAACACATTTATACGTAATCGAACGGCTTTATCCACCTTAATATCCGAGACAAAATCGAGAGACCGGATGAGCGATGTCTTGTAACTTATTTATCCGTTTACCTGTAAATCGAATTGTTCTGTTCACACCAGTGCGGCAAATGCAACGTATCCTGCTCTTGACGGCGCTATCCTAGCCTTTCTTCGATGGATAGATAAGATCACTCGTAAAGTTATTTGCCTTCGCGTATTGGGTCGCCACGGCGCGCAATCCCTTTATCCTGTTCTTCCATCCCTGTAGGTATTTTCCATATACGTCAGGTTTAGCCGACGCGAGTTTGACATAACGCTGTTCTCGCAGCTTCAGGTACGTATCGATGTTGCCTTTTGATCTTTCAAGCAGTTTTTTTGCCATGCCCGGACTATTCACATATGTGTCAAAGTGCACAATGGCAAGTGGGAAAGACAAAGATCTCGAACCCGACAGCTCCCAAAGTTTTTTATAAATCTTTTCGGCGGCATCTCTTGTCATGTCCTTCATATTTCCCTTGTATCCGAACGCGCGTGCAGTAGACTGAAGTATGCCGTACTTTGACGACTCTCCGCTTGCGCCGTCCTCGTGGACCAGTTTGCTCCCCTCTTTTTCGAGCACAAAAGCAAGGCTCTTCTTGAACTTCTCCGCATCATCAGCGGGTGGTGACAGGTCAATTCCCGCAACGCCTTGGGAAGTGGGCGCACCGGTCTTTTCAATCTGCTTCAGAGATTGAGAAAAGATGTCATTGAAGGAGACATTCGGCGTATTGACACTTAAGTTTCTATTTCTCTGGCCGGCGCGCATCTCTTGAAGCATGACCGCCTGTTCAACAAGATCTAAGTATGAAGGCATCCGTACCCCTTTCAAGGATCATGGAACGTTATTCACCCATTCCGGAATATGCAATGCAACATCCATGCCAGCTATGTTGCCCCTTAGCACATTTCCTTGGCACACGCGCGTTGGGCGGCTTATCGCAAAAACAGGTTGATAGGCGAGACAGCCTGAGGTGGGGTGGATCTGTCGGAATACTGACGGGACGGCTTAAAAAAAAGTCTTACCGAAACGGGTTATGTCGGATGATAGTACTTGTCCGCTCGGGACCGGTGGAGATCATGTCAATCCGGACGCACACGAGCTCTTCAATCCTTTTCAAATATCCCTTTGCGTTGGCCGGAAGGTCTTCGTATGATTTGATGTTCTTTATGGACGTGTTCCATCCGTCCACCTCTTCATACTGCGGCTCACACCCATAGTAATCGGTTATGTCCATGGGGGGTTCCGTACGATATTTTCTTCCGATTTTGTATCCCGTGCATATCTTGATCTTATCGAAACCATCAAGAACATCGAGTTTCATGATAGCCACACCATTTAAGCCGTTTAATCGTATAGAACGTCTCGCGAGCACCGCATCAAACCATCCGCATCTTCTGGGTCGGCCCGTGGTCGCGCCATATTCATCGCCAATCTTTCTCATGAGTTCGCCTTCAGGCCCGGCAAGCTCAGTAGGAAATGGACCCTCTCCCACCCTTGTGGTGTAGGCTTTACAGATACCGAGAATGTAATCGATCCCGGTCGGAGGGACACCGGAACCTGCAGAGATATTACCCGATATGGTATTCGACGACGTTACGTACGGGTAGGTGCCATGATCGACATCGAGAAAGGTGCCCTGCGCGCCTTCGAAAAGCACGGATCTCTTTTTTTGTGCACACGTATCAAGAAAACTGACCACGTCGATGGTATGTCTTTTGAGAAGCTTTCGATAACCATCATATTGCTTCAGAATATCGGTCAGCTTGAAACCTTCCTCTTTGTAGTAACGGCGGATCATAAAATTCTTTATCGCGAGGTTCTCTTTGACCTTTTCGCGAAACACCCTTTTATTGAGGAGATCGACAACACGTATGCCCATTCTGCTTGTTCTGTCTTCGTAAGCCGGCCCGATACCCCGTCCCGTTGTGCCTATCTTTCTTACGCCTTTGGACTCTTTCAAGGCGTCGAGTTTTTTGTGATACGGCATAATGAGGTGCGTAAGACCGCTTATGAGAAACTTCTTGTCGTCCTTCAAATGGCCAAGCTTCTTGAGCTCCGTCATCTCCTTTTCGAGGACTTCGGGATCAAGCACGACGCCGTTGCCGATAACGCAGTACTTGCCTTCGTGGAGAATGCCTGACGGAATAAGGTGGAGGACGACTTTCTCATCGCCGATGACTATGGTATGGCCTGCGTTCGCGCCTCCCTGAAACCGGACGATAACATCGGCATAGCCGCTCAAAAAATCTATTACTTTACCCTTGCCTTCGTCGCCCCACTGAACCCCGACCACACCTACATTCGCCATTATCGTCCTCTCTGCCTTTGTCTATTAATGTCTATATCTTCTAATATACCTCAGGTTTGAAAATCAAGAAGAATCAAAGGTAGTCGTCTAGTGTACTTCCGTACTGTCAAACAGACCGGGTCTGTCGGGTTTTTGCTTGAAGGGCAGATTAAGGTGTTCGAAGGCCTTC
The DNA here is from genome assembly GCA_035541755.1 of Syntrophorhabdaceae bacterium. Classification (NCBI taxonomy): domain Bacteria; kingdom Pseudomonadati; phylum Thermodesulfobacteriota; class Syntrophorhabdia; order Syntrophorhabdales; family Syntrophorhabdaceae; species Syntrophorhabdaceae bacterium. The sequence goes on along the minus strand of DATKMQ010000019.1, from coordinate 4,914 downwards.
TCCGAGGCCCGTCTTCCCTGTGATGTCCTGATGACGAACCCCATTTTCAACAAATAGGGTTCCACAACCTCGATGAGCACATCGGATTCCAGCTGAAGCGTGGCCGCAATAGCTTCAATCCCCACGGGCCCGCCTTTGTAGTTAAGAATTATTGTCTGGAGCAATTTTCTATCTACATCACCAAGACCGCATTCGTCAATACCCTCAAGGGTCAGCGCATCAACCGCCACTTCCTGCGTGATGTGTCCTTTTGCCTTTACCTGGGCATAGTCGCGGACCCTCTTCAAAAGCCTGTTGGCGACGCGCGGCGTACCCCGCGCCCTTCTCGCAGTCTCGTAAGCCCCTTTTTCATCGATAGTAATTCCGAGGATTGATGCGGATCGCTTAATAATGCGGACGAGATCGGCCTCACTGTAAAAATCCAGGTCCCTCACGATGCCGAATCGCTCCCTCAGAGGTGAAGAAAGCAAACCGGATCTCGTTGTAGCACCGATGAGCGTAAACTGTTCGAGTCTGTATCTGTGAGTGCGTGCGTGTATGCCCTTGTCGAAAATAAAATCTACCGCGAAGTCTTCCATGGCTGGATAGAGGAACTCTTCAACGACCTTAGGGATGCGATGGATTTCGTCGATGAAAAAGATGTCGCCTTTCTCCAGATGGGTGAGCAGTCCCATGAGGTCTCCACCTTTCTCCAAAGCAGGCCCTGAGGATGTGACGATACGTGTTCCCATCTCGTGGGCGATAATGTGCGCCAGTGTTGTTTTTCCGAGACCCGGGGGTCCGTTGAATAGAATGTGCTCAAGAGGTTCTCCACGCTGAAGGGCAGCCTCAATGGCGATCTTTAGCGTCTCAACCACCTTATCCTGACCGATGTATTCGGCGAGCTGCTTGGGCCTGAGCGTTACGGTCATCTCCTGATCGGAAGCCTCTTCTTTTTCATACAATTCGGGAAGGCTGCCGGTCTTTTCTTCCTCTATCATCTCTTCTGGCCCCTATACACTTCTTCGAACAGTTCCTCGGAAGAACTTATGGCGGGATTTCTTTTCATGGCCTCTTCAATCATTATTCTTGCTTCAAGCGCTTTATGGCCGAGCTGCGTAATCATAACATGCTCGACCTCCTTTTTGAAGTCTTCCGCAACTGAACCCGGCAATACCACTTCCGGCATCAAGGCGTATTTTGCGACTTTTCCCTTGAGGGTTGCGACGATCTTCTCCGCCTTTCTTTCTCCGATACCCCTCAACTGCTTCAAGGATTTCACATCCTTTTCCTCGATAAAACGGGCTATCTCACGAATGGGCCGTGTCAAAGCCTTGATGGCCGCCATCGGACCGATATCCTCGACGGAAATGAAAAGTTCAAAGAATTCCTTATCGAGTTCGTTCTTGAATCCCACAAGGATGGGTTTGGGTTGCCTCTCTGTCTGGTGAAAAAAGATGTGCAGAACCAGATCTTCCTCTTGCTTCTTCGTTCTCCTGATTTCATTCATCGCGTAAGCGGGGATCAAAATATCATATCCCACGCCTCCCACGAGGAGCATGAGTCTCTCATCAGAGACATCTTTGAGCTTGCCTTCAAGATACGATATCATCTCTCATCACTCCACATCGAATTTCTGTAGTAGGCGGTTAAAGCAACCGCAAGTGCGTCCGCTGCGTGAAAGGATCTTATGCCATCGGTTCCGAGCAATCTCTGAACGGTTTCCTTGACCTGACTCTTGTTCGCCCCTCCAAACCCCACGAGCGCATTCTTCACTTCCTTTGGGCTTATTTCGACAAGTCTTATATTGTGCTGGCATACCGTGAGATAGAGCGCCCCTAAAACTCCGCCGAGCAAAATACCGGCCTTAGGGTATCTCACCAGCGAAAACACATTTTCTATGGCTACAAGCGCGGGTCTGGTTGCGTCTATCAGTCGCTCCATATCCCTGTGAATTTGAAACAATCGGTTTGCGACGGAATTACCGGGTGCTGTCTTGATGTGGCCGCATTTGAAAAGCAACGGCCCCTTCGCTGCGCACACAATTGCTCCGAAGCCGGTGCTCGCGAGGCCGGGATCAATGCCCAGTATAATCATGTGCTGTCTCAAAGAACGGCTCTTCTTTTCGGACCGCATGTTTCATTCATCATAACAGGCTTGCGACTCTTTTGTAAACTATATTGCAAATGGCCCGATCGGAAAAACTTCTTTCCGTCGCTCGCGCATCATTCCGTTGATTTCACCTCGCGTTATAAGTATACTTGAAGGCATGGACGAACAGTCGATTATGGCAATGTGCCTGGAAGAAGCCCGGCGCGCATACGACAAAAATGAAGTGCCCGTGGGAGCGCTCGTAGTGGCCGATGACCACACCATAGTCTCGAGGGCGCACAACCTCACACGAACGCTCAACAATCCTACGGCTCATGCCGAGGTCCTCGCGGTTGAAGCGGCCTCGAATATTCTCGGCAACTTCAGGTTGAATGGCTACACTCTCTACGTTACCAAAGAACCCTGTCTCATGTGTGCGGGCGCTATCATAGAATCGAGAATCAAGCGAGTGGTATTCGGTTGTTTCGATTCAAAGCGTGGCGCCTTCGGATCGCTGATAAACGCCAACGATCTTCGGTTGAATCACAAGGTCGATGTCACCGGCGGCGTTCTGCAACACGAGAGCGAAGCCTTATTAAGAAAGTTCTTCAGAGAGAGGAGAGGTACCGAAGTGGTCATAACGGGGCCGACTCGAAATCGGCTGTACGCCTAATCCGCGTACCGTGGGTTCGAATCCCACCCTCTCCGCCATATTAATCCTTATTTTTCAATAACTTACGAGTTTTAACCACGGTATGAGTCCGGTATGAATTCCGCATGTCCACAACTCGAGCTTTTATATTCATTATATTGACATGAGAATAAGGTTTCATGCTTTGCATGTCCTTCCAACTTCCGAGGGCGAGGACATCCGAGGCAGAGAGCCCCTCTTCAAGTAACCGCGTCGCAAAACTGTGGCGCGTGGCCTCATGAAATTTTACCTCTGATGTGGTCGCAGACCATAATTTGTCAATTTTGTTTGGTAGGTAATGATTCCCGGTGTCCGGGTTGATAAAAAGCCACTGTTCCTTCGTTTTGCCTTGCATATGTTTCTTGGCGATTTCATAGCTATCATCGAAGAGAACCTTCCACGCGGCTTCGCCATTTTTGGGTGTGCCGATCTCGTTACCACTCCAGGCCCGCTCTGTAAGGATCATACCATTTTCAAGGTCCACATCTTTCACCTTGTATGCTGTGACCTCGCTGCGCCTGCATCCGACGAGCATGGCGAATCTAAAGATATCCCTGTGTCTTTCCGGGACCTCCTGAAGGTGAGCTTCCTGCGCTTCCCGCGAAAGCGCCCGCGTCACCCGGGAATCTCTGCCCCTGATTTTTGGAAAGCTGGGCACTTCATAGTCGGGGATGAGATCGTTCTCAATGACCTGGTCCGCAAACCAAGTAAAAAACGCGTGCAGAGCAGACATAACATTTTTTCTGGTTTTCGCTTTAAGATGCTGCATAGAGTCTTTGAAGTTTGATATTTCACGCTTCCCGATCTCCTGCATCTCGAAACGATAGAGCCGTTTGAAGTGCATCCGGTCGTACGATCTGAGGCTATTAAAATAGGAAGGCTTCATCTCGTTGGCCTTTTTCTTTTTCCCTTGCTCGGCGAGCCAGAGCGCGATCTGGGTGCTGAATTTTCTTTTGAGGGCGCTTTCGTCGTTATAGTTAATGGGATCAAAAGCCTTGCGGGGGTTTCGTATAGCTAGGGTGATAGAGGCCAGCTTGTCGACGGCTTCCTTGTACGTGAGCGACTGTTGATTGTGGCCTTTTCTGACATAATAAGCCCTACCCTCATGGTAGTATTTGATGTAGCAGTAAATTTTACCACATATGCATTGCTGCTTATGCATGGCCTTCGAACAAGCATTACAGAAGATCCCGCCTTTCATCGTGAACCCTCCCTCCAAGGTATTTGAAGGAAGTTTAGAATTTGTGGCGGACGATGTCAATGTCTTAATCTCCCGGCTTTTTTTTGGTAGATGATAGGGAGGAGCGCTTTTCGAAAAAATTTGCCTTCCGGGCGGGGCGTCCAATGTTCACTGCGGTACTCATCGACCGCGATTGGCGCCACTGCCCGGAAGCACGGCAACCCCTTTTTATATTCCGTTTTCAGTGCGCAGGACCCCCATCCTGTCGGTCACCTCCATATAATGCCAGCCATCTGGGTAAAAGATCGTGGCGAGGGTGCCAGGAGGGACGCCCACCGATCCGCCGGCGAGCTGGATAGCGGCAAAGATTGTCAGTATCTCATCACCAACCAAGGTTCGGACTCTTTCAGAACGGGAGACGGCCACGCGGTACCATGCTTCTCTGTATGCAGGGATTAGCTCGGCCGACAAAGTCCCTACCTCTTTTTGTAAAGGCTCTTCCGCCCTCCTCAATGCGGCGAGAATTTCGACTTCATCTGCCACTTCGCTGGTCTTTTGCTGCAGTTCGCGTCGCAATTTCTCGAGGTTTTCGTGGTTACCCGCACCGCCAGCTATCGCATCTATGCAGGCTGCCTTTTTCGTGCGTACGGCCTCGATGAGCTCTGAAAGGCTCGCTATCTTTGCCTCCTGATCGCCGATGCGAGCCTGGATCGCAGTGAGTCTTCCTTGCGCCGCGGAAAGCTTCGCCTTGATCTCGTTTGCTGGCGCAAATTCCTTTGCCATGTCCATGCTTTTTTCTGCTGCTTTCATTCTCTGTTTCCTCCTTGTATTTTATTCAGCGTCCCGGTGTATGGGGCGGTCAACCGCCACCTTTCTATAATTTTACAGCTCGCATTGGGCACTTAGATCCTGCGCCCTTTGATACGTGTCCGAAATGCTGTAACCGTTTGGGAAGAAGATACGCATGATATGG
>DATKMQ010000018.1 GCA_035541755.1 Syntrophorhabdaceae bacterium | reverse complement strand
CTTATTATGGCTCCAAGAGGCAGGGGACAGACTGAAAATAAGGGTTCGGCGACCCAGGAAGTACTAAGTCCCCCTGCCTTTCTTGGGGCACATCTTACCTGCTTACATGACAGTTATACAGGAATTAATGGTAGGAGGAAGGACTGAATAGAATTGCCCCGCATCAATTTTTCAAAATGAACTTCCATTGAAAATTGGCGCTTGCACCTACAAACAAATAAAACAATGCATTGTGAAAGGTATTTATTACGACCTGAAAGAGAGACATTCGCAGCGCTTTTTGCTGATGAATATCTTACCGATACACCGCTCCCATAAATTTATGTAATACGTCTGCAACTGGTAAAATACCTCCCGAATCTTTCTGGAAATATCGGCTATATTGAAAGGTTCTGGATAAACCTCTATTAGGTCTCAGTAAGAAGCGGCAGAGCGAGCAGGCGAACAAGCGTGAGGCTCTTGGGGTCGCGATATCGTGCGATCCCGATAACCATGCGGTCATGCCCCGCGGCGGGCTGCGCTCGGTAGGTGCCAAACAACCTGTCCCACCAGGGCAAGTTAAAACCGAAATTGCTGTTCGTCTCTCGGATGATAACGGAATGGTGGACCCTGTGCATATCCGGTGTAACAATGAGAAACCTGAGCCATCGATCGAAGCCGATCCATAGGTGGACATTGCCGTGGTTGAACATGCTCGTGCCGTTGAGAAGCATCTCGAATAAGAGAACAGCAGGCACGGGTGCGCCCAGAAGGAGCACGACCCCCATTTTTATACCCATGGACAGGATCACCTCTGCCGGGTGGAAACGAACGCCTGTCGTGACATCGACATCGAGATCCGTATGGTGCACCTTGTGGAGGCGCCAAAAGATTGGTATCACATGGAACATCACATGTTGGCCGTATATGGCGAGGTCGAGGACAACAACGCCGAGAGCAATAGCGATCCAGCCCGACAGACCGATAATATTGAAGAGACCCCATCCATGGGCGACAGCAGACGATGCGACTGATATGGCGGTTACGGGAATCACCAGGCGCAAAATCATGGAATCGATCACGACCATGCCGAGATTTCTGATCCACCGCGTCCATTTCGGAGTGAAGGTGGGCCTTCGAGGCGACAGACTTTCCCAAAGCGCCATTCCCACAAGAATGCCAGCGAAGGGGACGAGCCTGAGAGGCAACTCATAATCGAGAATCAAATGGTTCATAGGTCCATTGCAAAATTGGCGGCTGGGGTTTCAGTGTGTCCAGTCGATCATCTTGATCTCCGGTCCCAGCTTTTTCTCGACAGCTGCCTTGATGTTGGAGAAATGAGGGCAGGGAAAGCCGATTGGGTTGCCTTTCCTCATGCAGGACGCAAAAACGACTGCCTCCGCGCCCCGGTCAACGAGCATTTTGGCTCTGGATATAGCTCTTTTACCGGGACAGCCACCGCATGACACGAAACCGACGATTTCGACGGGTCCGGTCTCTTCAAATGCACACGTGCCTGAAGCAGTAACCTTGAAGTCCGTAGTGCCAGGACACATGTCCTCGGTTTGACGACATCGAATAATCCCTACTTTCATGTACCGCTATCCTCCATTGTTTGATAGTCTGGCCATCATCACTTCCAAAGTTTTTGTATAGCTTTCTCCGCATCTGACGCAACAGGAAAGGGTTTTCTGAAAGTCAGTCCATGATGGCATGGCGGCAGATCGAACCGTTATTTTTCGTCAAATACGAAGCCGGTTGCGAGAGCCCACTCTATACGGAAAAGCTATCATCAATAACCTGAATAAGTCAATCAAGAAAAATAGAAAATAGGCATTCTAAAAATTATGTTTTAAGGATTACCGTTTGAAATCGTGTACGTCTGTAAACATCAGCACACGCTCGACTTCAGGAAGAACTTTGCTGCTGCCGTCACCTACGAATCGCGCATTGGACATATCATTAAGAACTGCGGATTACGATTTGAAATGTAGTATGACGTGCGAATCAGCGGCGGCTAAAAGCTGTCCGCTGGATTGGCTTGTTGGGATATCATCCTGATTGATAATATCGAAATATCATTGAAGCTAATCTACCTTATTCTCCATACATAGAAATAAAATAAACTCTGAGCTGCACCGACGCAGCAGCGCAGAGGCACTAATAACCGAAGTAATGCCATTTGCCTCGATCGAGCCAGCGAGTCCGCCATCGGAGAGCTAAAAGACCCGAAAAGAAACTGAAGACGAGACCGATGACGCCGGCCAAGAACTATTCCAATGGCTACCAACACGATAAATAGGGTACAGATTGCCACGACAGATGTTGCACAAACGTTCTTATCTGGATGTTGATGGCAAGCCAAAACCCAGCACTACAGCCGAGAAAGAAGACAAAAGTCCGGTTGTTAGAATGGATTCATAAAAAAGTAGGGCTCTGCCGCTAAATATATATATGGGGGCGGCAGAGTGAACACCACACATAAAGAAAGAACTTATACCTCTAAGGCTGAAAGTAATAATGATTAAGATAAAAGAAAATAACCATTGACATAACCCCCTCAGTTATGATAATAACTATCATTATCATGACAGCGGTGAAAGAAAAATCTCTTTTCACAAACTATTTATCAAGACGGGGACTTCGTATGACCAGCCAGAGAGAGATTATCTTGAACGAGTTTCTCCGCAAAGAAGGGCATCAAACTGCAGAGGAATTGACGGCTGCGGTGAAAAAAAAGGATAAGGCGATAGGCCAGGCAACCGTATACCGGATATTGAGGATTTTCGCAGAATCAGGCATAGCCCGGGAAGTGCACCTTGGAGACGGTGTAGTCAGATACGAACACAGCGTCGGCCACGAGCACCATGATCATCTAACCTGTGAGCGTTGCGGTAAAATCATAGAGATTCTGGATCAGCGAATAGAAGAGTTTCAAAAGAAACTGGCTGAAAACCACGGTTTCGTCATTACCCGGCATGTACTGAACATTTACGGCATTTGTGAGGAGTGCCGGAATAAGTGATTTTTTTTGCACATGACATGATAATGATTATCACTATCTATATCAGAATTTTAAATTATCGGAGGGGTTATGAGGTTTCTAGGACTTTTGGAGAGTGAAAAAGCGATTAAGATTATGAAGATCAGGGAGAGCAACGAGAATCGGCTAAGGAGCTGCTATGGCCACGGATATCAGTGTACTTCAGCAGAGATGGGTATGTGCACCAAAAAGAACATAGGGATGCTCAACCGCGGGTCTCCCCTCATAAAGGCTGATGAGGCCGGGACTGCCATGGGCTACGGCGTGTCGAAGAGCATGTTTGTCAGGAGGAAAACAGAATGAATTTGTCGTTAAGTGTTCTCAAGAGGGCTTTAGTTGAAGGCTGCTGTGGGGAGCCCAATTCCCTGCCGGGAGCAGAAAACAGAAAGATTGCCATTGTAGGCAGTCCTAATGTCGGCAAGAGCGTACTTTTTCAGAAACTGACGGGTACTTATGTGACTGTATCCAATTATCCCGGAACAACGGTTGAAGTATTTCGGGGGAGAGGAACCATCGGAAAAGAGAGCTTCGAGGTAATCGATACACCCGGTATGTATTCCTTTCTACCCATTACCGAAGAAGAACGGGTGACGTCCTCCATCCTACTCAATGACAGACCCGATCTGCTTCTCCACGTGGTGGACGCCAAAAACTTAGAACGTATGCTTCCACTGGCGCTCCAGCTCGTGGAGACAGGCTTACCGGTAATTCTGGTTCTCAACATCATTGATGAGGCAGCAAAGGCGGGCATCACATTTGACATACCCCACCTGAGTAAGAGCTTGGGCATACCTGTCGTTGCAACGGCTTCCACTACCGGACAAGGGGTGGACGTGCTGAAGGAAACTATCTCAAAACAGTCCGGGAACGGAGCCGCTCATTCCTTCAATTATGAGGAACCCACGGAGAGGTGTTTAAGAGAGATCGAATCTATGATGCGCGGTGACTATGCGATCTCGAGGAGGAGCCTGGCTGCCCTGCTGCTTCAGGGAGACAGTGATGCGGGCGCTCTCGCGCAAGCAAAGGAAAAAGATTTTAGCGCCATTCAGGCCATTATGGAGCGATCACGGGAGCGGTTTCCTCACCCCGTTTCATATGAGTTTGCTCTTGTGCGACAGAGGATCGCATCAAAAATTGTCCACGAGACGGTACGTTTTCGGGAAAAAGCCGACACAAACTGGGTGGAGTGGCTGAGCCGCAGGATGATCTCTCCCTGGACCGGGGTACCGATCCTTCTTTTCGTCCTATACTTTGGGATCTATAAGTTTGTTGGAGATTTTGGCGCCGGGGTTCTCGTTAATTTTCTCGAGGGCACGATTTTTGAGGGACATATCAATCCATGGGTCACGAAGTTCGTGGTCCTCCTCTTGCCGTGGAAAACTTTACAGGAACTCTTTGTCGGTGAGTACGGTGTCATAACGTTAGGCGTGCGCTATGCGGTAGCTCTCATTCTGCCGATCGTCACGACCTTCTTCCTTGCTTTTTCTATCCTTGAAGACACGGGGTATTTGCCAAGATTGTCTCTGCTGATCGACAGGCTATTCAAAGCTATCGGTTTGACG
>DATKMQ010000017.1 GCA_035541755.1 Syntrophorhabdaceae bacterium | reverse complement strand
GATCCTCGAGTCCCCAAACGCCGCTTACTACTTTACTTTGATCGTGGCCGCCCTTTCGCTGTTCATCATGTACAGGATTCTCAACGCCCCCTTTGGAAGTATTCTTCAGGGGATTCGTGACAACGTGGTACGAAGCCAGGCGGTCGGCGTGAATGTAAGGCGACATCAGCTCATCGCGATTGTGATTGCCGGGTTTTTTGCCGGTATTGCAGGCGTTCTTTTCGTGGTGGTCGATAATTCGGTTTTCCCCGACATGATGTTCTGGACCCTTTCGCTCGAGATTACTATCATGGCCCTCCTGGGGGGCTGGTACACTTTTCTTGGACCGATGCTTGGCGCTGCCATAATCGTCCTACTGCGAACGTTTGTTAGCACGGTTACAGATTATTGGGCACTCGTTCTCGGCATTGTTCTCGTATTTGTCATTCTTTTCCTGCCCGAAGGGGTCCTGGGCAAGGTTTTCGAGATCTGGCATGAGCGCCGAGTTGGAAAAACAGGCGAGGTGGAAAGGGCAAGGGAAGCGAATTATGCTTGAGGTGAGGAACGTAAGCAAGTCCTTTGGCGGCTTTAGGGCGGTAGACCGGGTAAATCTTGACGTCAAGAAGGGTGAAGTGGTGGCCGTCATCGGCCCGAACGGAGCTGGGAAGACAACCCTCTTCAACATGATTACGGGCGTCCTGAAGCCGAATGAGGGGCAGGTGACCTTCAAGGGGGAAGACATCACGGGTCTTCCATCCCACAAGATGTGCAAAAAGGGGATCGCTCGCTCTTTTCAGATCGTTAACATCTTCCCTCGGCTGACCGTCTTTGAGAACGTCCAGATCGCAGTCTTCGTTGAGCAGGGTAGAGATCTTACCTTCTTCTCCCCTTCCCGGAAGCTCGCGGTGGACAATACGTATGCGATACTCGACAGTGTCGGGTTAACTGAAAAGGCGAAGAGCGTCTGCGGCTCCCTGTCTCATGGTGACAGGAAGGTTCTTGAGATCGCTATAGTCCTCGGCGGAAGGCCAGAACTTCTCATCCTGGATGAGCCGACGGCCGGCATGTCCCCAGAGGAGACAGGGCGGTGCATCTCGCTTATCCAGCGACTTTCTACAGAGCGCGGCCTTACGATCCTTTTCTGCGAACATGATATGGAACTCGTTTTTGCCATCGCTCAGCGGATCATGGTCATGGTCCAGGGTTCCACCATCATCCAGTCAGATTGCGCGACCGTCCGATGCAACAAAAAAGTGCAGGACGCTTATCTGGGGGAGGATTAGATCCATGCTTCGGGTCGAAAATATCCACACCTATTACAGCCTTTCTCATATCCTTTTTGATGTCTCCCTCTCTTTGGCCGAAGGCGAGATCGTGGGGCTTCTCGGGAGAAACGGCGCAGGTAAATCGACCACGATGAGAAGTATCGCTCGCTGGACGCCTCCTCGAGAGGGATCGATCACATTCAAGGGAAGATCGATTGCCGGAAAGGATCCTTTCCTTCTCGTTCGGGAGGGGATCGCCTACGTTCCGGACGACCGCAGGGTGTTTGCCGATCTCTCCGTGGACGATAACCTTGAAATTACCTACCGGCGCAACAACGAATGGCCCAAACAGAGGGTGTACGATTTGTTCCCAGCCCTTTTGCACATAAAGACGCGGCCCGCGGGAAACCTTTCGGGCGGGGAGCAGCAGATGCTTACGATTGGAAGAGCCTTGATGAGCAGTCCGGAACTCCTTCTGCTGGACGAGCCGACGGAGGGTTTGGCGCCTCTGGTTGTCAGGGAGCTGGAAAATCAGATCTTAGCGCTGAAAGATGCAGGAATCAGCATTCTCCTTTCGGAACAAAATGTAAAATCTGCCTTGAAATTGATTGACCGGGTGTATGTGATCGATAATGGGCGGATTCGCTATGAAGGCACCACAGCCGATTTTGATCAGAACGTGGAAATCAAGAGAAAATACCTGATGGCATGAACGCGGAGGCGTAGTTTCTCGATAAGATAAACCACGCCCGCGGAGGGGGCGTAGTTTCCTTTTTGGCAATTTTGTTGTTGACATCTGTTGTACATGAGGCAACAATCCCGGTATGGATGAAAGGACCATCTGTCAAAATATCAAGACTCTCCGGCTCGCGCGAAAGATGACACTCGACGATCTGTCTCACCTTACGGGCCTAAGCAAAGGGTATCTATCGAGGGTGGAGCGTGCCGGCAAACTGCCTCCTTTTTCAACACTGAACCGGATTGCCGGCGCCCTCGGGGTGGAGACTATTTCTCTGCTCAACGGGCGGCAGGAACCACCCGGCGACACACGATTGGCTATTGTGCGCAAGAACGAAAGAAAGGTCATTGTTACAACAGGGTCCCTGTATGGGTACAAATATGAAACTCTCGCGCATAATAAGCCCGGCAAGAGTATGGAGCCCTACATCATCGAGCCGGCATTCGAGGAAAAAGCCATATTTCAGCATGAGGGTGAGGAATTGCTATTTGTTTTGGAAGGTACCCATGAATTCACCTACGACGGCAAGAAATACATCATGCACGAGGGTGACTGCGTCTATTTCGAATCCGGAGTACCTCACACTGGGAGGAGCATCGGTCAGGAGCGGGCGAGACTCCTGGCGGTGATGTTTTCCTATAAAACGGATGGACGAGGAGTTTCATAATAGACAACTGGAGATTATGCACTCCGTCGAGCTTTGAGGAATCGCTCGATAGGGCTTTTTAGACCGGAGGAACGATATGGCAACTCGAGAGCAGATGGAAATGAATAAAAAGAACGTTGCGGAATTTTATGATCTTATCATTAACAAGAAGGACTTTGAGTCAGCCCGCAAGTACATGGGGCCGCGTTACAAGCAGCACAATCCTTTGGTCGAAGACTACCCCGAAGGTCTGGCGGCATTTATCAACTGGCTCAAGACCAACCACCGCGGCGCCAAGAGCGAAATCGTCAGGATCTTTGCGGACGGTGACTATGTCATTCTTCACGTCCATTCGGTTCGGCCACCGGGCACGCATCGGGCTATCGTTGAGATATTCAGACTCAATGAAAGCGGAAAAATCGATGAGCACTGGGATGTGATACAGGAGGTTCCGCAAACTTCTGCGAATCCAAATGGAATGTTCTGATCTTTCGTAGGTGGAATAATTGTGAAATGACGCACATCCATCTTGAAGGCCCGTGCTTAGGTGCCGGATGGAATCGCCCAAGGAGGACGCATGCGGTTGCGAGGTAAGGTGGCAATTATCACGGGTGGTGGTAAAGGTATCGGGAAGGCCATTGCTCTCGCTTTTGCCCGAGAAGGCGCCAATGTGGTGATCGCCGCACGAAGTGCTCCCGAGCTGGAGAAAACGTGCGGCGAGATTATCAGTAAGGGCGGAAAGGCAATCTACGTGCAAACAGATGTTTCGGATGAGTCGCAAATCAAGCGCCTTGTCGCAGAGACAATCAGGCGGTTCGACCAAGTGGATATACTGGTAAATAACAGTGGTGTCTCAGGGCCTACGTCCAGGGTGGTTGACATGGATCTGGCCCAGTGGAACGAAACCTTGGCTGTCGACCTGACAGGGAGCATGGTCTGTGCACGGGAAGTGCTCAAGAACATGATCGAGCGGAAGACCGGCAATATAATCAACGTTGTTTCTGAAGCAGGAAGGTCGGCTGACGGAAGGTCCGGATATCCCTTCAGGGCGGCCTATTGCTGCGCAAAGATGGGCCTCATTGGCCTTACTGAAACGCTTTCTGTTGAGATGGGAGAATACGGCATCCGCGTGAATGCCCTCAGCCCGGGTCCTGTCTTGGGAGATCGCATTGTTAACGTGATCAAGAAGAGAGTTGAAGGGACGGGTAAGACCTTTGATGAGATCATGACAAGCTTGACTGCCAACAATTCCCTTAAACGATTAGCCACGGAAGAAGAATGTGCTGCTGTAGCCGTCTTTCTCGCCTCAGAGGAATCGAGCGCCGTCACAGGTCAGACCATACCGGTGAGCTGCGGTCAGCACGTTAATTTCTGATTCGACACAGCTATACCGCTTGGAGCTATTTCCGAGACGATGTCAAACATGATTGGTGCCGAACAATCACGTCAAAGGAGGTAAGACTATGAAAGGCCGATGTTTTGGGGTGGGCGTAGTGATTTGGATAGTTATGGCATTTTTTTTCGGCCTTCTGACAAGCTATGGAGCCGATAAGGTCATTACCCTCAGGTATGCGAACCTGTTCCCGCCCGCAAGCAAAGTCAGCGTTATTTCGGACGAGTGGTGCAAAGAGGTAGAGAAAAGAACCAACGGTCGAGTGAAAGTGCAGTACTTTCCGGCCGCGTCTCTTTCACGCCCTTCTGAGACTTATGATGACGTAATGAGAGGCGTTGCGGATATAGGGATGAGTTTTTGCGGATACACCGGCGGGCGATTTCCTCTCACAGAAGTAATTGACCTCCCACTGGGATACAAGACCTCATACGACGCAACGAAATTGGCGAACGCATACCTCGAAAAATTTAAGCCCAAGGAATTTGACGGAACAAAGGTGATGTATCTCCATACTTCGCCTCCGCATCGTCTTTTCACAAAGAAGCCAGTCGAAAAATTGGAAGACATTAAAGGTCTCAAAATCAGGTCCACCGGAACCAGCGCAGAGGTGGTCAAGGCTTTGGGAGGCGTGTCGGTAGCAATGCCGATGTC
>DATKMQ010000016.1 GCA_035541755.1 Syntrophorhabdaceae bacterium | reverse complement strand
CCATGTATCTGTGGCGGGATCATACTCCCAGAAATCTGCGTAGTCCGCTACTCCGTCCCATCCCGTCCCTATGTAGCCTTTTGTCCCGATTGAAAATCCCGCTGCGGCATATCGGGCCGCCCCCCCGAAATCGGCCTTCTGCGTCCATGTATTTGCGACGGGATCATACTCCCAGAAGTCGTTATAAAATAAATATGCGCTATCGAATCCCGTACCCACATAACCTTTGGTCCCGATGGAGAAGCCCACGGCAAGAACCCGGGCCGCCCCCCCGAAATCGGCCTTCTGCGTCCATGTATCTGTGGCGGGATCATACTCCCAGAAATCTCGTCTGTCTGAATTGTCCCATCCGGTTCCTACGTAACCTCTGCTTCCTATCGAGAAACCCACGGCGCTGCCGCGTGCTGTTCCACCGAAATCGGCCCTCTCCGTCCAAATGTCGGGGTCGGCAAAGAGCTCATTGATGCAGAGGAGCAAAATAAATACCGCGATAACTCCTATAGTGTATTTCTTGACTAGGGTCTTTTGCACGATGTCTACACCTTCAGGGTTTTTGGGTATCATGTGACATACACACGGCATTCGACTCTTTCATGGTCACATTGGGAAGCATCCGGTGGTTTCCGATCTTCTTGACACAAGTTCAGTTGCGGTCTGTGGTCTTTCCTGCGCGGCAAAGCCTTCATTTCCTGGCCGCCCATATACGCCGAGCTCATGCACCAGCGGATCGTATATGAGTATGCCATATCTGAAAGCGTTGTTCACGGGCGATATGATCTGTATGGTTATCTCCGCCCCTGCGCAAGGATTTCCTTGCTGCTTTGGCTCCTTTGGAGAGGGCTCGTCCGCACATAAGTATGTTCCGGGAAAGAAGGCAAGCATGCAGAGAATAAGAAGGGTCGATTTTGATTTGCGCAGCGTTTTCGTGATCGTCCCCACACCCATTTCCTAATTACTTAATTATCTTACTGTTTCTTGAAAATGTCAAACGTTTTTTGTGTTCTGCATAATATTGTGATTATGGATTCACTCCCATGTCCACGAATTTCTGCAAAGCGGTTCCGGAAGTACTGGAACCAAGGGCAAACGGGTCCTTGGTCCCGGCGGCGTTGAAATAGAACCACGTGCCCGCCGGGCTGTTAGCGAAGAACGTCCCTCCGCTTGGCGTGGCCGAGGCGTCAGTACCTGCCCTGGTTCCGGGTCCTGCCTGAGCCACTCTGGTTCCCCACGGTGACGCGGCAAAAACTAACAATAATGCCGCAATAATTACCGATGTTACCCTTTTCATGGTTTTCCTCCTTAAAATTCTAACGTCTCTCGCTGCAAAACCACTCATCGTCTTGCTCAAGCCGATCCGTTTTCAAAGCTCTTTTGTTTCTCACGTAAAAGAATGCTTAATCACAAACCGTGCCAAGGACAGGGGGTTTTCGGCTGAGCGCAAACGAGATCAATCATATTAGGGTGTTGTTAAAGTTTTGTAAAGAATTGTTAAGAGGGTCGACTGGAGGATTTGCCTCGAATGTGCTCCGATTTTGTATTGTCGCGGTAGAAATAGTCTTGCGAAAGAACACATCGTATTATTTGTTAAGAATGCAGGTATTGTCTTGGGCCTTACACCCTGAGCGCAACCATCACTATATGGAGAATGCCTTTCTTTATTTCGGATGAGCCAGGCCCGCCCCATCCGGACGACCCTTGAGATGCCACGTAAGGAGCCTTGTATAATAGATGTATTTTGCCCTTACTCCGCCGTGGAAGAGAAACGGAAAGAATAAAGAAAAGATTACCACAAAGATGAGGGCTTTGGTGAACCTTATGGCAGTAAACAGAGTGTAGTATGCGGGCCTGTGGTGTTTCCTGATAAACTTATACAGCGAAATATTGTACTCGATTCTTCCGGGAATCCAATGCCTTCGAACCGTCTTTCCCTGCAGGTGGATGACTTTAGCTTCGGGCAGGAAGACGACCCCGTACCCTGCCCTCCGCGCTCTAACGCAGAGGTCGGTCTCTTCAAGAAAGAAGAAAAACCTCTCATCAAAACCGTTGAGCGTGACAAGCGCCTCGGCTCGCACGAGTATCGCTGCACCGATGAGCGAGTCAACGGGAACGCCCGCGATTGCCCGAGGCTTGGACACAGGTAATGAAGACGGGTGAGTCGACTGTTTGGCACCGGTCTCAGGGTGGCGACCCGGACCTGTACGCCTGCCGGACCTCTTAAAGGGCAGGATCTCTCTCGCAAGAGACGGGAGGGCCGCGAAGGAACGCTGGGGCTTCATGTCCTCGTACACGAGCTGCGGGCCGCATATGGCCACATCGGGATTCTCGTCCATAAAATCAATCATCTTCGTCAGTTCGCCCTCGATAAGGATTGTGTCGGAGTTGAGAAAGATAATGTACTCCCCCTTACTTAACGAGTAGCCTTTGTTCACAGCCGCAGCAAAACCCCTGTTCTGTTCGTTTCTCACGCAGATAACGTCGGGATACTGCCGCGTGATGGCATCAACCGTCCCGTCTATAGACCCATTGTCCATAACAATGACCTGATCTATTGACGGGGCCAGGGAGGTATCCCTTTTGATAGAGCTCAAAAGACCCTGGACGAGCGCCTTTGTATCTTTGGTGACAATGACTATAGAGAGTTTTTTGTCCATGTCTTCTGTTCGTGGAGGTTCTTAATCGTCTGACATACTTTACACGCCTTGGGGGTTCCCGTGCAATATTTTTTGGAATTCACGCCCTGATAATATTGTCCGACTACGGTTCTACGAGAATGGCGGGATCACACTTTCTCACGATAATCGCCGGCTTTGATCCGTCCTCATGCAGGTATTCGAATGCCTCTCGCACTGCTTTGGTCGTGGCGCCAATGTCATCCGAATCTACAACCCTTACGAAAGAAATCCCCAGGGCTGCCAAAGCGCTCTCAACTGCGAGCGGATAGGCCCCGCCATCGGCCACAACAAGGGTAAATTTCTTATGTTTGCGCACGGCGTCGGTGAGCGTGGCGAGGCAGTACCCAAAGAACGTCAAGTCCTCCATCGAAACCACGATCTGGAGAGGGCATCTGTCCTGGCTCAACACGTCGAAGAGGCCCGCCGCAAAGGCCACGGGTTCGCTCATCAAGGGGACGTCGCAGCCCTCTTCGCTACCCCCATGAAGAGAATACCTGGGACCTTCGTTTAAGAACAGGACGTGAGGAAACGCATTCCCCATTTCGGAAAGCAGGGGCACGGACGAACGCCTCGCCCGGGTCCAGGAAAATTCTTGCCCGCATTCTATGATGATGGGCTTTCTCTGCTTTACGGAACTGGTAACCGCATCGAGCACCGTTTCGTTCATCATCTTGGACGACACAGGGCCGTACACGGAGATACCGAAAAGTGAAGCCATGAGGCCTATATCTCGTTCCCCGCAGCGATTGTTCTCACCCCGATCGTCGATAACCATAATCACGAGGCCCCCATCGATCGGTTTCTCCAGGGCGCGGACGAGGGGCGCAAAAGCCGCGTTAAGACCGTCCTTTCCCAGAACACAGGCGGCCTTTATGCCCAGAGACGCTGCCCCGTATGCCGCCTCAAATGCGCATTTCTCGTTTATCGATAATTCAGCGCAGATCTTCCTATCCGCACCGCGCGTAAGCGAAAAGATCTGAGAGACAATCCCTAAGGCGCACCCTCCCCTGCACGCGCTTACCATGTCCACACCTGCCTGCACAAGCGCGTAAGCCGCAATTTTAAAATTGTCGTGCTTGACGGCCCCGGCTCTCAAACCCATCCCTGATCCACGGCGTTTCATTTCATGCTCCTCATCATCAAATGCCCTTGCAAAAGAGCACCGTCAATTCTTCCACGTCCCGAAAACGCTGGACTTCAGAAAAATCGTTCAAATGAAAATAATTGTGAAAACCAAAACCCCGAAATATCTCCTTGATCGCGTCTTCTTTGTTGTTGGACATAATGAGGATCACAGAGGGAGTGCCGGCAATCAGTGTATCAACAAACGCCGGGATGCCGCAATCAAAGAAAAAGTCCTCGTAGGTAACGGCAAGCACCTTGGTTTCGGGCATAGACCTTTTGATCCCCCGCGCCATATTGATAGAAGATGCAGGACCGAGTTTGTCCCGCACAACGTGGAACCCATAGGTGGTCTCTTCGGGCTTAGGGCCCCTGTGAAGCATGCCTGCCGGTCCTCTCGATAGCTTTGTACGCTCATGTATTTGAGCCTCCATAACAGGATAGGTCTCGGCAATAAAAACCATCTCTTTCTTGTTGATGAAGTCTGCGACCAGCCCAAGCGGAAGGGGAAAAATCGTTGATATCTTGAGAAGGCTTATATCTTCGTCATAAAACGCGAGCGAAGTGAGCCGACTCGTGATGAGCCCGGTCTCATTCCTCACGATCATTCGATTTCCTTCATAGTTCTCAAACTCCGTGCGTATCTTTTCTATCTTTCGGTCAAGCTCATTTGAACGTTCGCATCTTGCCTGAGAGAAATTGTATATTGTACGCGCGGGTTTGGCCTCCGGCTCTTGATTCTTACGCCCGGGTCTCCGGTCGGCCCCTGCAAACCGGTCAGTGGCCCGTTGTTCACCTCTCCCACCGGTGAGCGCTGCAGTCTCAATCATCACGGGTATCTTGTACCGCTCGGAAAGTGCGTAGCCGTATTCTACGGCGCCCTCGAATTCATGGACATCTTCAGTGACAAGGAGGGGCAATTTCGAGTAGAGCCCTAACGGTGTTACCTCCTGGTCATTCTCCTCGACGGCGATGATGAGAAATCCGCGATCTACAATTGCTGAAGCGCAACGCGTAAGAGGGTAAACGGCTTCATAGAGCGCTTCCGTTGAGGAAAGACAGGCTGTTCGTTTTCCAGCCAGACTTGCCGCCAGGGCCGACTCAACCGCCGCAGCTTCATTGATCACCCTTTCACAATGGAAGGACGGAACACCCGTCGCCTGCCGTTTCACTGAATTTTCAACGGCCCTGTTGGTCACGTACAGGATCTCTACACCATTGGCGAGGAGCGTTTGGCAGATTTCTTCATGCATACCTTATTCTATCACACCCCTCTCAGAGGATTCCTCGACGCCACCACCGTGGTGTTATCGCTATCGCGAGAAAGCCATCCACGCATGGCGGACAATAAGGTCCGGACCTGTCCCATAGCGATTCCAGGCATTTGTCACTTCTGTTTGCGTGCAGATTTGACCGACTCGAGGATCCGTTCAAGCTTGGATTTCGGGAGACCCTGAAATGCCTCTCTCAACTGTTCATCGGTAAACTTTGCCTTAAGCAGGGCCGCGATATCAGTCCTGTCCTTCCAACAACCTGTGGTGTTTCTGCAAGGCAGACCCTGGTTTACCGATAGACAGTAACCGATCTCTATGATCATACCAAGCTGGGTGCAGTAAATCTCCATGCTCACTACCCTAAACCGTGATACGGGGACAGGCATGTGCCCGTCACCCGTATCTTATCCCGGTCACCCCCTATTTGTCACCCCTATTTTCCTGGTCTCGGGAACTTCTCAAGATCTTTCAGCAGTCTCTGTATCTCATCGTTCGGCAGCACGTAATCCTGGAGTTTTCCCGACATGAAGGCGTCATAGGACGGAAGGTCGATAATTCCATGACCGCTGAAGTTCATCAAGATGGTCTTTTGTTTGCCTTCCTCTTTGGCCCGCTTGGCCTCGTCAATGGCGCATGCAATGGCATGATTTGTCTCGGGCGCGGGAATGAAGCCTTCCGTTCGTGCAAAGATGAGGCCCGCAGCGAACGTTTCCAGTTGGTTATATGCCCTGGCCTCGATAAGACCGTCGGTATACAACTTGCTTACGAGCGGCGCCATACCGTGATACCTGAGTCCCCCTGCGTGGATCGGGGCCGGTACAAAATTGTGACCGATGGAGTACATGGGCAATAAAGGGGTGGTCTGCGCCGTGTCGCCGAAATCGTAGACATAATCACCGCGAGTGAGCGACGGGCATGAGGTCGGCTCTGATGCGATGATCCTGATCTGTCTTCCGTGAATCTTGTCGCGCACAAATGGAAAGGAGACGCCGGCAAAATTGCTCCCGCCGCCGGCACAGCCGATCACGATGTTCGGGTAATCTCCCACAGCAGCGAGCTGTTTTTCCGCCTCGAGGCCTATGACTGTCTGGTGCATCATGACATGGTTCAACACGCTGCCCAGGGAGTACTTTGTATTCTTGGACGTAACGGCGTCTTCAATCGCTTCGCTGATCGCGATGCCGAGACTTCCCGGGTGGTCGGGGTTCTCTTCGAGGAACTTTCTCCCTGCGTTTGTCTCGGGGCTAGGGCTCGGTATACACTTGCCGCCCCAGGTCTCCATCATGACCCTGCGATAGGGTTTCTGATTATAGCTCACCCGCACCATGTAGACTTTCAACTCAAGGCCGAACTGGTTACACGCAAAAGCCAGAGCGCTCCCCCACTGGCCCGCCCCTGTCTCCGTGGTGAGCCGTTTGATACCCGCGACTTTGTTGTAGTATGCCTGGGCCAGGGCCGTGTTTGGTTTATGGCTTCCCGGAGGGCTCGTACCTTCATTCTTGTAATAAATCCGGGCGGGCGTTCCGAGAAATTTCTCCAGGGCGGTGGCCCTGCATAGAGGGGTTGGTCTCCACATGAGGAGCCGTTCGAGCACTTCTTCAGGGATATCAATCCAGCGCTCCGAACTCACTTCCTGTTCGATAAGGTTCATGGGAAAGATGGGTGTGAGCATGTCAGGTGTGATAGGCTCACCCGTCGCCGGATTCAGAGGGGGCGGAAGCGGACTCGGCAGATCTGCCTGGATATTGTACCATGCCCTTGGCATATCCTTTTCACTCAACAATATTTTTTTCTCCATTTGTATTCCTCCCTAAATAGTATTTGAGGCCATGAGTTTAAGCCCACGGCCTCAAATAAAAAAGGCCATGAACAGTGTGAAACCGTTCATGGCCAGTTATTACGGTTTCACACCTATGATAACTGCCACCACCACCATTGCGCTGTGTAGGTCTTTCTCGTCATGGTATGTTCATAACACACAAGAACAAAGGCTGTCAAGATGAATCGCCAGCACAAAAATAAGTTTTCTATTC
Source organism: Syntrophorhabdaceae bacterium (assembly GCA_035541755.1). Classification (NCBI taxonomy): domain Bacteria; kingdom Pseudomonadati; phylum Thermodesulfobacteriota; class Syntrophorhabdia; order Syntrophorhabdales; family Syntrophorhabdaceae; species Syntrophorhabdaceae bacterium. The sequence continues at coordinate 32,247 of DATKMQ010000016.1, read as the reverse complement.
TTTTGCTCGATCGTGTATAATTACACACGTTTTTTTCAAACCGAAATTGTTTCCCGGAGGGACTACATGAAATTCTTTATTGACACGGCGAATATCGAGGAAATAAGAAAGGGCCTGGAGATGGGCTTGGTCGACGGGGTAACCACAAATCCTACGCTCCTCTCTAAGGAAAAGAAGGACCCTCAACGCGTCATCGAAGAAATACTCAAGACCGTTGACGGGCCGGTAAGCCTTGAAGTCATCGCCAAAGACGCCGAAGGCATGTGTGAGGAGGCACGAAAGCTCGCTTCTCTGGGAAGAAATGCCGTTATCAAAATCCCTATGACCGAACAGGGCGTAAAAGCCGTCCGGACTCTTTCGCTTGAGGGGATCAAAACAAATGTGACGCTCATCTTTCAGCCTGTCCAGGCGCTTATCGCAGCCAAGGCAGGCGCCACCTACGTGAGCCCCTTCATCGGCCGCCTCGACGATATCTCACAAAAGGGCATGGCCATAATCGACGACACCTGCAGAATATTCATGAATTACGGGTACGAGACGGAAGTCATCGTGGCAAGCATCCGCAATCCCGTCCACGTGCTCGATGCCGCGCTCATCGGCGCCGACATCGCCACAATCCCTTTTAACGTGCTCAAACAGCTCATGAATCATCCCTTGACCGACATCGGTATCGAGCGATTCCTGAAGGACTGGCAGAGCATACAGAAATAAGAGGGTAACCCTTACGGTGAGGACTCACGTTTCTCTCGGGAGCTTGAGCCCTTTAGGATCGACCTCCGCATGAGTGAGGCGCACCCAAGAAAGCCCTGAGTCGGAGCCTCAAGTCGACAACCATCATCGCTTAAGCGTCTCGCCCCCATCGGAGGCTTTGAGCACATTCGTAATATAATCGTAGAGATTTCTTGCCTCACCGTCCGATATCTGCTTGTCCGAAAAGGAAGGCATGGGTGCGACAGGGCCACGCAGAAGCGTGAGAAACGCTTCAAAACTCGTGAGTTGAGGGGCGCTTCGCAACGGTTTGTCGGGCTTCACTACGTTTCCACCCCGGGGGTGGCAGCCGGCGCAATAGGCGTTGTAGGTCTTCTCGCCGGCGAGCTCGGTTGGCTTCACCCCGCCACTTAACGGCTTACTGGAATAGATGAGACGGGCCCCAAACCACCCGAGAAGCACAACCACGACCACGCATAAAGTATACGTAACAAGAGCGCCTGTTGAGCGTGCCTTGCCCGTTAAGGAGAAACCGAGCGCGATGCAGAGGAGAATGAGAAGGACTCCGGCGAGGATCATCTTTATGATAACGGGTGTAAGCCACTGACCGGCATAGAAGTGTCGCCAGTCCATGAGACCGAAAAAGACCGTGGGAAAAAAGCTGATGAGGGCCAGGATGAGACAATCCCTGGTCGAGAGAGCAAGTCTCTCCCGCTTAAACACGACCGCTATCCAACCGAATATGAAAGCCCCTATTATGAGGCCCATTGGTATGTGTACGAGGGCGGGATGGATAGGATCAGGAAAGCCCATCCTGCTCATAAAACCATAAATTGCCTTGCTCCACGAATCAATCATGCGCATCGCTCCTTAGTCATTCCGGAACCGTCACCTAAACGAGATCTTAACGGCCCTGCAATTGTGCATCTAACACGTCGTATGAATTACCTTAACGGTAAACGATATGCCCGTTAAGTATGCGGTCTATAAGAGAGGGGCCGGCCCGATTGTCCCCCGGGAAAATATGGACAAAGAGCCTGTCGTCGCCAGAATAAGGAGGTTGGCTGAGAGGTTCTTTGCCGGCAACCGGCAGGATGCCGGTTGAAGTCTTTGCCTATATTCTCCGCGATCAATTGCACCAACCGCAGCCCCGGGGTAGTGATCACGAGGTCCCGGCCCCAATAATATCAGTTCATCCGTATGAGAAAGCGGTCTTTTTCCATTCTTCACTGTTATCTCGATCTTCACGGCGCACCTTTGACGTAAGCATTCGGTGTCAATTTGTCAGCGGCCTCTTTATCCACCGCAAAGAGAACGTCGCCGTCAACGGCCCTCACACGGGTTGCAGGCAGGGACGCGTCCCGCTCCTCTATTACCTTCTTGAGTGTCTCTGCCTTATCGAGTCCCTCGATGAGAAAGATGACGCTTCGGGCGCCGTTCAACACCGGCATAGTCAGAGTGACCCGGCCGGTGAGACCGTTTTCCCGGTCAGCATATCCTACGAGACGCCTCGTCTCGCTGAGGAGGGCGCTTCCCGGAAATAGCGACGCCACATGCCCATCCTGACCCATGCCGAGCATAATGAGATCGAACCGTGGGAGCTCGTGCGGCTTCAGGCTAAATACCCGTATCAATTCTCGCTCATATCTCTCTGCTGCTTCCTCACCCGTGAGCCCTTGCGTTTCCACAGCATGGACGTTCTCTCTGGCGAGCGGCAGCGCTTCGAGGAGGACCTTACGTATCATGCCGAAATTACTCTGAGCATCCGTGTGGGGGACAAACCGTTCGTCGACCAAAAAAAGGGTGGTTCTGTCCCAGGGAAGATCTCTTGCATGCTCTCCCATGGCCCGATAGAAGCCAAGCGGCGTCTTTCCTCCCGAAATGGCAGCCCTCATCGATCCCCTTTGTGCGACGGCGGTGAGCGCGGTACGGCGCCATATCTTCATCACAAAACTGACGAGCGCCGCTTCGGTATCGAAGACAATCACTTTCCTCGCCTGATCCATGGCCTCATCCTTCTTTTCGTTTTTGCGCCCTCTATCAGTCCTCAATTCATTCTCCGCCTTTAAGGCTCACCCCACGGGTCTTCTTCCTCACGCCGTGTTCCATGTTCTTCCTTCCCTGGAAACAAGATTTTGAGCTTCACTCGGCCCCCAGGTACCCGCTTCGTAATTTGGAAAATTCTCGGGCGCACGCTCTTCCCACCTCTTCACAATGGGATCCACAACCGTCCACATGGCCTCTATCTCATCCTCTCTCACAAAAAGGGTGAGGTCTCCCTTTATCACGTCGATGAGAAGCCGGTTATACGGATGGTGGAGATGCATCTTGAAGGCCTCCTTATAGCTGAAAACCATGTTCACAGAATAGATCTGATTGTGCGAGTACGGATATTTTACTCCAAAGCCAAGCGAAATCTTTTCGTCCGGCTGTATGGTAAGCCTCAAAATATTCGGCTCCAAAATGTCGCAGGTCCGTCCGAACAACCTCAGGGGCAGCCGCTTGAGTTCTATACATATCTCCGTGACCTGGGCTGGCATTCTCTTGCCCGTGCGGATAAAAAAAGGTATACCGGCCCATCGAAGATTGTCAATGTAGAATTTTCCCGCGAAGAAGGTTGCCTCTGTGGAGTGAGAAGACACATTGGGCTCTGCCCTGTACCCAACCGCAGGTTGACCCCCGACAAGACCGCCTCCATACTGGCCCCGCACCATGAACCTGTCGATATAATCTGAGTCCACGGGTCTTAACGAACGCATGATTTTGAGCTTCTCATCCCGCACAGAATCGGCATCAAAGCCTACCGGAGGTTCCATGGCCGTAAGCCCCAAGATTTGCATGATATGGTTCTGCAGCATATCTCGCACCACACCGGCTTGCTCATAGAACTGCCCGCGATGTTCGATGCCGATGCTTTCCGCTACCGTTATCTGTACGTTGTCCACGAGACGGCGGTCCCAAACCTCTTCAAAAAGTGTATTGGTGAAACGGAAGAAGATGATGTTCTGTACAGGGTCTCTTGCAAGGTAATGGTCAATTCTGTAAATCTGGTTTTCATCGAAGGCATTGGTGAGAATCTTGTTCAAGGCCTGAGCGGAGTTCCGATCCCGGCCGAAAGGCTTTTCCATGACGATCCTGGTTTGGAAGGCGCCCTTACAGAAGTTATTCAATCTCAGCTTTTCTATGAGCGGTGGCGCGACCTGGGGGGGTACTGCCATGTAGTATATGACATTCTTCACGTCCCGGATTGCGGACCTGGACAGTCGTTCCAGCTCACTATTCAGCTTGCGATAGTTCTCATCGTATTCAAAGAATCCCGACATGTAGTGGAGGTGACCGGCAAAGCTCCTCCAGGCGTCCTCATGAAATGATGACTCCTCGAAGGTCTTCACCGCTTCCCTCGTCATGGCAAGATATTCATCGCGCGTAAGTGTCAGTTTGTCAAAGGCCAGTACGGAAAATTCATCCGTCAGTTCGTTTGACGAATACAGGTGGTAGAGTGACGGTAGGAGCTTTCTCTTGCTTAAATCGCCGGCACCGCCAAAGATCACCATGGTGAAGGGCTCTACGTTCAGGGTCTCTTCGGGTATATCGCAGGTCTGAAGGAACCGCCCCTCAATAATCTTTTCAAATCCCCTCTCGTCCATACCCCACCCTTCGATGTGACGTGTTTCCCCAATCTCTCACGGCTTCATGAATTCTCGCTCTATGGCCCTCACCTTTTGGAGCCTCCTCACGTAGCGCACTTCGTCCATGAAGTGCGCTTTCAGGAAATTTGACACAATCTCCTTGGCCGACTCCTCTCCGATAATCGCTTGTCCCAGGCAAAGCACGTTCATATCGTCGTGCTCCACGCCCTGATGGGCCGAGTACGCATCGTGGCATACCGCCGCCCTGATGCCGGGAAATTTTGACGCGGCTATGGAGGCGCCGACACCGCTTCCACACACCACGATGCCTCGCTCAGCCTCCGCCTTCAGGATCATCTCGGCAACAAGACGGGTATAATCAGGATAATCATCATCCCGGTCCATGAAAAAGGCCCCCACATCGGTCACTTCATGGCCCCTGGACAACACAAAAGCCACGAGCGCCTCTTTAAGCCCGAAACCGCCGTGGTCCGAACCGATCGCAACCTTCATACCAGATCGCTCCTTTCCTGCCCTTGTTTAAGGACCCTCTCAAAACCAGAGGCCGGGACGCACTGCCGTCTATTACGTCACGAGCGAGAAATGATGGCAGCCGTACTCATTATGGCTCATCCGATGAGCGCATTCCAGTCCGCCGAGAACCGTTCCATGCCCGCCTGTGTAAGATCGTGGACGATATCATACTCCTGCCAGTTAAGGGAGAGATCGATCTCCTTATAGGGAATGGCCTTCAATTCTTTACGATTATACCGGTAATTGGGCCCGGGAAGCTTAAGCCCCTCCTTGCCCCACGCTTTAAGGATTTCAAAAGGCGCCGTAATAATATCCGAGCCGAGCTTCAACGCATACAAAAAATGATCCAGGTTTCGTACACTGGCCGTAAGCACCTCGACGTGACCGTCGCCCTGCTCATACATCTTCATAATATTCGCGATAACATCCATGCCGTCCTCGCCCCTGTCATCAAGGCGCCCGATAAAGGGGGAAACAAAAACCTGCCCTTTGCGTGCCCCCCTTGTTGCAGCATACACGGCGGCAGCCTGTGCCTGAGAAAAACAGAGTGTCATATTGATCCTCAGGCCTTGGGCTATCGCCGTATTTGCCGCCTTAAGTCCTTCATGAGAAGTGGGGAATTTAATGTGAGCGTTGGGTATCCACGAGAACATTTCCATGCCCTGATGCACCATGTCGGTGGCATTCGATAAGGGTTCCGCGTAGACCTCCACGGAAATAGACCCCTCGGGTATCATGGATGATATGGTTTTAACCACATCCTTATAGAAGTCCAGGATTTCTCCGGCACTGAATTTGTGGCCCGTCTCAAGACGCTTTCTGGCTTCCGGATTCCTCGATATGAGCGTGGGGTTCGTGGTCTGGCCGTCAACAAACCCCAGTAAGTCGATGATTTGCATGGTCTCCGAAGGGTTTCCGCCGTCAAGGAATATTCTTGTTTTCAGTCCTTTGGGCCTCACAAAACCTCCTTCACCTTCTCAACAATGGCATTTCTCGAAATGCCTTCGTAGTCGAGAAGTTCCTGTGGGGTACCGCTTGCCGGCATCCTGCGCACCGCGAGGATATGGACGGGAGTCGGATGGAGTGCGAGGGCGCTCTGTACGGCCTCTCCCAGGCCACCCTCTGCATAGTGATCCTCAACGGTAATGATCGCTTTGGTAGTCCTGGCAGCATTGTGGAGCGTGGCGGCATCGAGAGGCTTGATGCTATAAAGGTCTATAACCCTCACTGCCACACCTTCCTTTTTCAGCACCTCAAAAGCTGCCAGGGCCTCGAAAACACTCACCCCCGCCCCGATCACCGTCACCGAATCGGACGCGCTTTGACGGAGCACCTTGCTTCCGCCGATTATGAAGTCTTCCCCTATGTCGTAGAGAATCGGCGTATCCATCCTGGTGGTCCGGATATAGACAATCCCTCTGTGCTCTGCCGCTCTTTCGACAAGTCTTTCCGTGGAGAGCGCATCACATGGATAGAGAACCACACCGTTTAGTAGTGTCCTGAACATGGCAATGTCCTCAAGACCCATCTGGGAAGGACCGTCCTGTCCGATGGAGACTCCGGCATGGGACCCTACGAACTTGATGTTCATTCCGGAATACTCGCTCATTCGTATCTGGTCAAACGCACGGGTGAAAAAAGCGGCAAAGGTAGAGACGAAGGGGGTTTTACCTCGGACCGCCAATCCGCCCGCGCATCCAACCATGTTCTGCTCTGCAATATACATCTCAAAGAAACGGTCCCCGTGGATAGCCTCAAAGATCTCAGAATAGGTGGAGTTGCTCACCTCCCCGTCAAGGGCCACGATATCGGGGAAACCGGGGAATATCCTGGCCAGGGCGTTGCCGTAGGCCCTGCGCGTGGCTACGGGCTTTACGGCGGGATAATCCGGGTCTACAACACGTCCCGCTTGGGGTGTGCGTGGCTTTGTGTCCTCCGGCTTGAGTATTTCTCCTTTGAGCGAACGATCAATGGGACCAAGTTCAAGAACGGCCTTCTCAAACTCCCCCTTACTCAAGGCCTTGCCGTGCCAGCCGTTCTTGTCTTCGATAAACGAAACGCCCTTGCCTTTGATCGTCCCTGCGATGATCATAACGGGTTTGTATTGAGACGCCGCCGCGTGTTCATAGGCGGCGACGATCTGATTGAAATCGTGGCCGTCAATGAGGAGAGTCTCCCATCCCATAGGCGCAATCCTTTGCTCATACGCCTTAAGGTCATGGCCGTACATGGTCTCGCCGCGTTGGCCGAGTCGGTTCACGTCGATGATGCCGACGAGGTTATTGAGCTTATAATGGGCAGCTATCTGAATGGCTTCCCACTGGGAACCCTCGGCCATTTCGCTGTCGCCTAAGAGCACGTAGGTCCTGTACGGCAATTTGTCGAGATACCTGGCATTAAGCGCCATGCCGACGCCGATCGAAAGACCTTGGCCAAGGGAACCGGTTGCCGCCTCGGTGTAATGGAAAGCAACAGTGGGATGGCCTTCGAGACGACTTCCGAATTTTCTCATGGTCATAAGTTCCGAGAAATCCACGCCGCCGGCAGCGGCCCACATGGCATAGAACAGAGGAGACGCGTGGCCTTTTGAAAAGATTATCCGATCGTTGTTGGGATGGTGCGGATCATCTACATCAAATCTGAAAGCGCCTCCAAAAAAAAGTCCCGTCATGAGGTCGGTGGCAGAGAGTGAGGACGTGGGATGCCCGGAGCCGGCCTCAGTCGTCGACGCAAGGATATAGTACCTGATCAGTCGTGCCAGCTTTTCCAGTGGTTGAGGGGAGACGGGAGCTGTCATGCCGCGTCTTCCCGTGGTTTTCGAAAAACGTCGTGCTGTCCGAACTGGTTTCGTAAGGCCGAAAGAATCTGTCCGCCATAACTCGGATGTGTGAGCGATTCAGCTCTGAACTGAACGGCTGCGGCTATGCCGGCGGTCGAGACTCCGTATTCTTTGCCCGCTTCCACGGTCCACATGCCCTCTCCGCTCTGGGCCACGGCCCCCGAGACAGCTTCCAAGCCCTCCCCGTATTCCCGAAAAGCCTGGCCGAGCCACTCTGTGAGCCTGGACGCGATAACGCTCCCGTGGCTAAACAGGGAAGCAATAGCCGTGAGACTCAGATTGAAAGGTGCCTCCCTCATAACCGCGAACCCCTCTGCCATGGACTGCATCATGCCGTATTCGATACCGTTGTGGATCATCTTCACAAAATGGCCGGCTCCCTGTACGCCTATATACTCATACCCTCCGGGCACAGAGAGATCGCGAAATAGGTCTTCGTATCCGTCGAAAACGCTTTTCTTTCCGCCCACCATGATGCAGGCCCCGTTTCGGGCTCCAGATGGGCCTCCGCTCACACCCACATCGAGAAACTCAATGCCCGCGGGGGTGAGCGCTTGAGCCCGGCGCATGGAATCTTTGTAATGAGAGTTTCCCCCGTCTATGATCGTGTCCCCGAAACCGAGAAAAGGGACAATGCCCTCGAGAACATGATCCACGGTCTCCTGGGGGACCATGAGCCAGACGAGACGCGGTGGCAAAAGGGTACCGGCTAGAGACTTGAGAGACGCCGTTGGCTCGGCCCCAAGTCCGGCGGTCTTCTTTGTCGCGTCTTCGTTTACGTCGAAGGTAACGGGCCGGTACCCTTTTTCAAGGAGCCGTTCCACCATATTGAAACCCATCTTCCCAAGGCCGATGTAACCAAGCCTCAGTTTCTGTGCAACAGGCCTTTCCATGTCGAGCGGTATTTCCATCCAATCCCCCTGTGAGAATCTCCTCCGAAGGAGGGCGGGTTTTCGATAGTCTAAATATAAGGAGGGGCATTCCCGGTTTCAAGGCTTCATGAAAAAACACAGGATTTGTTCCGATCAAGAACACTTCATATGCTGTTGACCGAGTTATTTTACAGGTTCTTCCGGTTGTCCATGGAACTTTTGATGGTGAGGGGATCGATATACACAATGTCACCGCCCACGGGGATACCCGAAGCGATTCGCGTTACCGTCACGTTGAGCGGCCTTAAGATCTCGCATATATAGTGAGCCGTGGTATTGCCCTCAATGTTGAGGTTCGTCGCCACGATGACCTCTTTGATGTCTTCCTTGATGATGCGCTCGCTAAGCTCCTTGATCCTGATCTCGTCCGGACCTATACCCTCTATCGGATTGATCACCCCGTGAAGAATATGATAGCGGAGATGCCCAGGATTGGCCGACTCTATGACCATCATGTGAGACGATTCTTCGACAACACAGATAACCGATCTATCTCTTTTTTCGTCCCTGCATATGACACAGGGATCGCTGTCGGTAATGTTGAAACAAACACTGCACAGTCGTATTCTTTCTTTTATGTCAGTAAGGCTTCTTGATAGCTCCCTGATGTAGCCCTCTTGAGCGTTGAGGAGGAAAAAGGCCAGTCTCGTTGCCGTTTTGCGCCCTATGCCCGGCAGTCTCGACAAGTTCTCGATCAGTCGTTCAATTGGTTCAGGATAGAACATGGTTACATCCCAAAGGGGAGTTGCATACCGCCCGTTACCTTGGCCATCTCTTCCTGCATCATCTCTCTCGATCTGTCGAGCGCCTCATTCACAGCCGCGAGAATCAGATCTTCCAAAAGTTCCTTGTCCTTTTCCTCCCATATTTCAGGGGCAATTGCGAGGGATATAATCTCCTGTTTTCCGTTTGCCTTACAGGTCACCATGCCTCCGCCCGACTGGCCCTCCACGGTTTTTTCGGCCAGCTCCTCCTGGATTTTCATGAGCCTTTCCTGCATCTTTTTCGCCTGCTGCATTATTTGTCCGATTCCTTTTGACATAAGGCCTCCCCTTAGAACTTAAATAAAGATTCCGCTTCCTTGACGTACTCATCGAGTATGTTCATTTTCTTTTCCATCGAATCCTTCAAGTTAAGCGTCATCTCTCTTCCGAAATACTCCTTGAGCAGTTTTTTGATATTCTCGAGCTCGTTCTTCACGAATCCCGTATATCTCTTATCCAGGGAAACTGAAACGCTGTCACCTTCAACGAGCACCTCCGACGACTCAAATATGCCGCCTACAAAGGGCTTGCTCTTTTTTAAGTGTTCGATAAAAGCGTGTGCATCGGGATCGTGTCCTCTGCCCGGTGTGAGCTCGTCCGTCACGCTATTAGCTTCCACGGGTTTGTCGCTTGCTTTCTTTTCCGATAGGTTCTGCCGGGCCGGGTGATGGGTAGCCACGGGGTCGGTTCGAGCGGGATAAGATTGGGGGTCTCCCGCACGCTCTTTTTCTTTCGACTTTCCATAGGCTTCAAAACTGTCGATAATTTTTTCGACATCGCGCAGCTTCGATATATTGTAAAGATTGATATAGATTGTCTCCAGGGATACCTTTGGGAAGAGGCCCCTGAGAAGGTCTTCGGAGGTGAGCAGGTAATGGAGCATATTCTGCAACTCGTAGTACTCAATCCCACCCAGGAGTTCACGGATCTTCCCGTATTCGCTCTCGGTGAGAGAAAGAAACGCGGGCAGGCCGTCACACACCTTGACGATCATCATGTTCCTCAGAAACGTGACGAGTCCTTTAAAAATCTGGTTTACGTCATAACCCTGGTTCAATGTTCTTTCAATAATCTCAAGGCCGCCCTTCAAATCTTCATCCATGATCGACTGCATGATGCCCTGCAGCACTTCCGTCTCGACAATGCCGACGATGTTAATAACATCTCTCGCATAGATATGCTGACCACTGTACGCGATGACCTGTTCGAGGATCGATTCGGCGTCACGCAGACTACCATCAGCTTCTATCGCCATATACTGGAATACTCCCTCATCGTACCCAATGCCGTCCGCCGTGCAGATACGCTCAAGCTGCGTCACAATCTCCTTTTCCGGAATACGCCGGAAATCAAACCGCTGGCATCGCGACATGATAGTGTAAGGAATTTTCTGGAGTTCCGTGGTGGCAAGAATAAAGATGTTGTGGCCGGGCGGCTCTTCGAGGGTTTTCAGGAAGGCGTTGCGGGCTTCCGTCGTTAACATGTGAGCCTCATCGAGGATGTAAACCTTATAGCGTCCTTTCATGGGCACGTATCGGACGGTCTCACGAAGCTCCTTAATATCGTCGATGCCGCGCGCAGAGGCTGCGTCAATCTCGATCACGTCCACGAAACTGCCGTTATTGATGGCCACACAGTTCTCGCACACGTCGCAAGGCTCTTCCGTGGGTCCGAGGACGCAGTTTACTGCCTTCGAGAGTATCCGGGCAAGGGACGTCTTGCCCACCCCTCTCGGACCCGTAAACAAATAGGCGTGCGGTATTCTGCCCGATCTGATAGAATTCTTGATGGTCGTGGTGATATGCGGCTGACCCATGACCTCGTCAAACTTCTTCGGTCGGAATCTCCTCGCGATAACCGTATAGCTCAAAGGGTCATACCTCGCTAGATACCACTGTGAGGGGCTGGAAAATAAGAGGCCACGACCGGCCTAAAGCGAATCATACCTTTTGTCCCTGCGTTCTTCATGCTGCATTAATTAAGACCAGGCTACCTGCGGCACACGGATGAGCTACTACCGCTGCTTCCTTCCGGACCTGACGGGTTTCATAACCTCGACGTTGCGCAGGGCCTGGTTTTACCTGTCCATACTGGCGGAGAGAGAGGGATTTGAACCCTCGGAACGCGTTTTAGCACGTTCACACGATTTCCAGTCGTGCTCCTTCAGCCGCTCGGACATCTCTCCGGTGACATTCTTTATACCACAGTTGTTTCGTCTCACTCAAGGCAATTTACGGCGCTCTGGCCAGAACGCGGTTCTGCCCCCTTGAGGGAAAGATAGATGGACCGTAAGTGGGGATCATGCCGGGAGGGTTTAGGCCCGCCCGGCATGAGAAATCTCTCTAGAATCTGTAGCCAATATTGAAGGTTGCCTGTATACCGTCCAAATGATAATCAGCGTTGAGCGGCGCACCAAAAGCGGTATCGCGAAATTTGGCCTTGGTAGTCCAGAGGTACTTGCCTTCCACCCCGAGGAATACATTTGGCGTCACGTTATAATTTACCCCCAAGCCGAGAAACCCTCCGAATACCGCGTCCGTGTCGCTCGGAGAAGCGCTCGCCGTAGCAGACGATACATCTACTTCCGTCCATACGAAATAAGCTCCAATGCCTCCCAGACCGTAGAATTCAAGATCCTCCACAGGGATAGACCCTTTCAGCGCCACAGTGACCGGCATGACGTCGATTTTTACCCTCTCAGAGACCGGAATTCCGCTGATGTCATCGTTCTGCGACGCGCTTGAGTGAAAATATCCTATGCTTCCCTCCCCAGCAAGGTTCTTCGCAAAGTAGTGACCGAAGGCGATCTCGCCATTAAAGCCCGTGTTAAACCCACTGAGGTCATTCGTCTGAGGGGAATAGATACCACCTTTCAGGACGAAATAATTAGGGTTCTTATCCTGGGCCACGGCCGAGAAGGGAAGGCAAAAAACAATCACCAAGCCGACCAAGACAAAAGATCTCGTGCACATTCTCATGATCTACCCCCTGTGAATAAGATTCCGGCGTCATCCGCCCGGTTACTGTCCATAACGTAATGCATCTTACAAGAAAAAGGCAGACAGACCGTCAATAAATTTCCCTTAAGCGCCGGATCGTATACGGTTGATGAGCGCAATTTGCTATCTGTGGCCGTTCTATTTCTGTTAGAATTAAGACCGTTATGGCGCGTTTTCTACCCGTTTCAAAAGAGGATCTCAAAAAAAGAGGATGGAACGAGTTCGACATTATCCTCGTAAGCGGCGACGCATATGTGGACCACCCTGCTTACGGAGTCGCCATGATTGGCAGGGTATTAGAAAGGGCGGGATACCGGGTAGGCATTATCCCGCAGCCTAACTGGCGAACCGTAGATGACTTCAAAAGACTGGGAAAACCCCGGCTCTTCTTTGGTATTACCGCTGGAAATCTCGATTCTATGGTGGCGCACTATACATCGCACAAGAAGCGCCGCGTGAAAGACGCTTATTCACCGGGAGGAAAGATCGGGTTTCGACCTGACAGGGCTACTATCGTCTACGCAAATCGTATCAGGGAGGCCTTTCACGATACCGTAATCGTCGTCGGCGGGATCGAGGCAAGCCTAAGAAGGTTCGCCCACTATGACTGGTGGGGAAACGAGGTGCGTAGATCCATCCTTCTCGATTCACGCGCTGATATCCTCGTCTACGGCATGGGAGAAAAACAGGTTCTCGAAATCGCCCGTCGGCTCTCGCACGGGGAAGGTCTCAAGGGTATCAGGGGAACCGTGGTGGTTTCAGTGTCAATGCCGGCAGATGATTCTGCCATGCGTGAAGCCGGTGCAACACGTGGAAACGAAGCTATGGAAATTCCCTCATACGAAGAGGTGAGGCAAGACAAAAAGCAATTCAATGCGGCGTTCAAGGCCATCTACGAAAATCAGGATCCCCGCCGCGGAAAATGCGTCGTCCAAAAGCACGAGAACAGATTCGTGGTTCAGTATCCTCCTGCCGAACCCGTAGCGGCAGAGGAGCTCGATGCGTTATATGAGCTTCCTTTTGCCAGGGCATCCCACCCCGTCTACGATGCATCGGGGGGTGTGCCGGGTTTTGAGACGGTGAAGTTTTCGTTGGTATCTCACAGGGGCTGCCCCGGTCAGTGCAGTTTCTGTTCTCTCTTTATGCACCAGGGAAGGATCATTCAATCGAGGACCAAGGAATCGCTTGTCCGAGAAGCTAAGTTACTCGCCGAGAGGAAGGATTTCCGGGGCACTATAAGCGACATCGGAGGGCCGACAGCCAATCTTTACAAGGCGCACTGTGATCTATGGGTGAGACAGGGAGCTTGCCGGAACAGATCGTGCCTTACGCCCTCCCTGTGCAAAAATCTCAAGCTCGGATACGGTCAATGTATGGACGTCTACCGGACAATAACCAAGCTTGCCGGGGTGAAACATCTCTTTATAGAAAGCGGCCTAAGATATGACCTGCTCACAGGTGAACATGCTCAAGAATATCTTGAACATATCTTAAGAAATCACGTGAGCGGACAGATGAAAGTGGCCCCTGAACATACGGTGGATCGGATCCTGAAGATTATGAACAAACCGACCTTTGCCGTGTACGAAGAATTTGCCAAACAATTCCGGGAAGCAACGGGGAAAGCAGGCAAGAAGCAGTATCTCGTTCATTATTTCATCAGTTCACACCCGGGTTCGACTCTTCGTGATGCGCTTGAGCTCTCGCTCGCCCTCATGAAAAACAATATCTATCCCGAACAGATCCAGGATTTCATGCCCCTCCCCCTCACTCTTTCCGGCGCAATCTATCATACTGAAGAGCACCCGTTTACCGGAGAAAAGATATATACGGCCAAGACGTTCAGCGAGCGGAAGATGCAGCGCGCCCTCATTCAATACCGTTACCCCAAGAACAAAGAGTCCGTGATTCAGGCGCTCGTGCTGCTCAAACGGAAGGATCTCGTGAAGAAGTTCTTTCATCGTGGCTAAATAACTTGCTTTCCGTGTTGCCCATCGTTTAAGATAGGGGCACCAAACCCTGAGGAGGTGTATGTACTCGACGAAACCTATCGGATTAGCGCTGCCCAAGCTCATTGCGGTCAGCGTTGCGTTTATCCTTGTTGGCCTCATGGCCGGCACCGCTTCTGCGAGAGAGGAAGACGCAGGAAACAGAAAGGAGCTTCAGGGTATCTCTTTCGATGAGTTCTGGCAAAGACTCTCCGAACAAGGCGGGAAGTGGGCCGGTGACAAACTCTATGTCAGGAAAGTCTCATCGGGAACGGCGGGTGGTTTTGACAGACATGCCGGCCTCTCTCCTCTCTGGGAAGCTCAAATCGTGAAGTGCACCGATCTGAAAGAGCAAAGGACGTCTGAGAACAGTATTCCTCTGTGCAAAGGCAAGGCGATGATTGTGCGCATGGCCGAGAGGGGCCTCGCCGGCATGGAGGAAGGCATCCACATGAGGAAGGAAGGCATCTTCCGCGGCAACGCCATAAGTTTCGACAGAATAAAACTTTCCGCTGCCGCCGCTGAAGAAATAGCGAACACCTATAAACATTATCGCCCCATAGGTTTTGAGAGCTACGCCTACGAGCTCAATATCGACCATTCTTCAAACAGACCGGTGTGGATAATCAAGAAAGCTTGCAGCCTTCGCGGCATCGTGGAGCGCAGATGTAAATCCAAAGACCACTGGATCGTCAGAATAGATGCGGAGACGTCAGGTATTATGAAATAGACCTGGGATACCAAAACGATTCCTCTTCCAATATTGCCAAAATGCCTTATAATGTGAGAAACTTCATAGGAGCGCTATGAGAGAAGAACGCACAACGCCTGACAGCCCCATCGGAGCTGCCGCCGAAACCGGGTCGTGTATACCCGGCGAACCTGTAGCGGAACTGAAAGAGCTGGAAGCACATCTAAAAGAAACCGAAGAGAAGTACAAGAACATCTTTGAAAACGCAATGGAGGGTATCTTTCAAACAGACCGCGAAGGATATTTTACACAGGCTAACCCTTCCTTCGCCCGTATCCACGGATACGACTCACCAAAGAAGATCCTGGGCGTCATGCACGCAAGAGAGCTCTTTGTGGATCCTGCAGACCACTCGAGGCTTATCGACCTTCTGTTTAAATCCGGCAGTGTGAGAAATTACGAGACTCAGATGCTGACAAGGGACAAAACGGTCCACTGGGTCTCAAGCAATGTCATGCTCTTCAGAGACGAAAAGGGCAGAGCAGCTTCCTACGAGGGCACCATGCTCGACATCACAGAAAGGAAAAAAGTCGAGCAGGCGCTCCTGGAAAGCGAAGAAAGATACCGGACTGCCATCGAAAATTCCAATGACGCTATCATCATTCTTCGCGAGGATATCTATCAGTACGCAAACAAACGATTGAAAGAAATGTTTAAGTATGACCCCTCCGAAGAAATAATCGGAAAATCGATGAAACAGACGGTCCACCCGGATGATCTCGAAATGGTAACGGATATCATGGGGAAACGACAACGTGGGGAGCCGGTGCCGTCACGTTACGAGTTCAAAGGGCTCACGCGTACGGGAGAAATAATATATGTTGAAGTTTCTGCGGCAAATATTACCTACCGGGGCTCCTCGGTGTATCTGCTCTATCTCAGAGATATAACCGAACGGAAACAGGCTGAAGCGGCCCTCATGAAATCCCATAAGGAATTGGAACAGTTAAACAAGGCAAAAACCAAGGCGGTCAACCACATTTCCCATGAACTAAAAACCCCTCTGTCGGTGATCCAGGGCAGCATCAGGCTACTCAAACGAAAACTCATGGGCACTGAGCTGTCTTCCTCGCTCACCCCTATCATCGACGCTCTCGAAAGAAATACCGAACGGCTATTCAGTATTTCCTGGGAAACTGACGAGATCTTCAACGTTTCGCAAGAGGTTGAAGCGGGGATCCTGCTCAATGAGTTGGACCGTCTCTTCGAGAGGATGCAAAACCTCGCCCAGGCGCCCGAGGCCATACGCACTTACTGGGAGGCGCTGAAAGAATGGACGAGCAAGTCTCTTTCCGGAAGTATGGCATCCTTTCAGCCGATTGAGGTCTATCCCTCAGTCTCTTCCATCGTCGAGAAAATAAAAGGAGCGGCAGGGCATCGTAGCATTCGATTCAACGTGGCCGGGCCAAAACACGCCTCCATTGATATGGACCCCGTGATCCTAAGAGAGGTTACCGAGGGCATCGTGAAGAATGCCGTAGAGAACACGCCGGACGGTGGCGTCATCGATGTGACCATGGAAGAGAGGGACGGCTGCGTCCTTCTCCATGTAAAGGATTACGGAGTGGGAATCACTGAGGAGAACCAGAAGTTCCTCCTCGACGGGCTGTTTCACACCAAGGAAACTGAGCTTTATTCTACGAAAAAACCATATGATTTCGGCGCCGGAGGAAAAGGTCTCGATCTCTTAAGGATCAAGTACTATGCGCAACGCTATGGATTCGACATTTCTCTCGAAAGCACGCGGTGCATCCACATACCCACGGATAGCGATCTGTGTCCGGGTGATATCAGTAACTGTAAGTTCTGCAAGACCGTGGATGATTGCGTTGAGGCCGGAAGCACCACCTTCACCGTGACCTTTAGAGCGGGAAAAAAGACCGATCCTTCGGATGGCTAAAAAGAAACTATCAAGCTCCACATCAGGCCCCTCGCTCGTATCCATTGATATTCATGATATGGCCTTTCCTAATGACTATGGCGTGGGAAAAGCTGCCGGTTACGTGCTCTTTGTGCCCGGGGCCCTGCCTCAAGACCGAATCAAGGCGGAAATAGTAAAGCGGGGCAAGCACTTCGGGTATGCCAGAATGGTCTCCCTTGAACAACCGTCGCCCTTGCGGATTAAACCGCCTTGCCCGCATTTTGGTCTGTGCGGGGGATGCACACTCCAGAACATTGGGTACCAACACCAGCTTCTCATGAAGGAACGCTATTTACACGAAACGCTGAAACGGGTGGGCGATATCGATGCCACGAAGGTTGACGTACTGCCCATCTGCCCTTCCCCGCTCACATATTCGTACCGGAGCAAGATCGAGCTTTCTTTCGGGGAGGAACAGGGACAGGCCGTGCTCGGTCTGAGACAAAGGCTCTCGCCCTTTGAAAAATATGACGGCAGTGTCATACCCCTTCACGGCTGTATGAATTTCAGCGCCACCCTTACGAGGATAATCCCCGTCTTTACGGACTATGCGCGCTCTCACCGACTCGCATGCTACAACATGCTCACCCGCCGGGGGACGCTGCGTCGCCTCATCGTGAGGGAAGCTAAAGCGAGCGGTGACATCATGGTAATCCTTGAAGCCACAACCGGAAGACTTCCCGACACGAGTGGTCTGTGGCAGGCGATGATAAAGACGGCGCCGGAAATAAAGAGTTTCTTCTGCGCTGTCAATCGGCGGACCGGAGATAGTACGCGCTTCGAACAGATATTACACGTGGGCGGCCACGTCTTCATAGAAGAAAAGGTCGACCCGTGGATCTTCCGTGTCCATCCGGAGTCCTTCTTCCAGCCAAACCCGAAATCCGCGGAGACGCTTTACAGACAGATACCGTCCATGGCCCCCTTGAGCCGGGACGAGACCATGCTCGGGCTTTACTGCGGCATGGGCCCCATCGAGATATCTCTCTCGCCCTTCGTGAAGACTGTGACAGGCATCGATTCGCTTCCGCAGAATATCGCAAACGCCGTCGAGAACTCTCTTATCAACAACAGGTCAAACTGCACCTTTCTCACGGGCGCGGTCGAACGTCTGCACGTCACAGGCTCAATCACCCGACCCGATATTACGGTCGTTGACCCGCCGCGGGGAGGGCTCACGCCAGCGGCGTGCAACTTAATCGCGACGCTCAAGCCTCGTAAGCTGATCTACATTTCCTGCAATCCCTCTACGTTAGCCCGCGATCTCAAGCTTTTCATCGCGAAAGGGTACACGATCGGGAAGATTGCCCCTTTCGATTTTTTTCCCCATACGTCTCATTCAGAGACATTTGTATATCTCCAAGATCATTTATAAAACGCTGAGTTTGTGAATTATTTCTTTCACAAGGACGTACATTTCCCCCCGGCCAGATGCTCATAACCCTTTTATTTTCAGAGGTTTTCTGGTAAAATAAGTGTTGTGAAATTTACGTGATGGCACTCATCATAGATAAGGACAAACGGAGGCAAAGTTGTGAAAACAGGTGATATCAAACGGATGTTCAACCCCAAAACCGTAGCGCTCATCGGCGCGACCGACAAAGAAGGAGCTATCGGTAGAACGGTTCTCATGAATCTGCTTATGTCCACGGAGAGAAAAGTTTTCGCTGTCAACCCGAATCGAAAGACGGTCATGGGTATCGATGCGTATAAGAATCTGGCGAGTATTCCCGAAGAGGTTGACCTCGCCGTGGTAGCAACGCCGGCCCCCATGGTGCCCGATATACTCGAAGACTGCGCAAAGACATCGATTCAGGGGGTCATTATCGTTTCGTCAGGCTTCAAGGAAACCGGCGAAGAAGGCAGAAAGCTTGAAGAGAGAATCGTGGAGATCAAGAAAGCCCATGGAATGAGGATAGTGGGACCGAATTGTCTTGGTGTCATCAGACCCGCTATCGGACTCAACGCCTCTTTCCTCGACATACACCCCAGTCAGGGCAACATCGCATTCATATCGCAGAGCGGAGCCCTGGGCACGGCAATACTCGACTGGGCCATTACCGCTCATATCGGCTTTAGCATGTTCGCATCGCTCGGATCGATGCTCGACATTGATTTTGGTGATCTCATCGATTTTTTGGGCGATGACCCTTACACGAGGAGTATCCTCGTGTACATGGAAGGGGTGGGCAACGCAAGGAAGTTCATGAGTGCCGCAAGGGGTTTTGCACGGAACAAACCCATCATCGTGTTAAAGCCTGGCAGGTTCAAGGAAAGCGCAAAAGCAGCCCTATCCCACACGGGCTCTATGGCCGGCGACGACCAGGTCTATGATGGGGCGTTCAAAAGGGTTGGCGTGGTGAGGATAGCCGACACGGGGGACCTTTTCAATACGGCTGAGGTCCTTGATTCTCGTCATCTCCCGAAAGGAAGAAGACTCGCAATCGTAACAAACGCCGGAGGGGTCGGGGTTATCGCAACGGACACGGTCATCGGCCTCGGTGGGCAGTTAGCCGTCTTATCCGAAAAAACGATTAAGAGTCTTGATAAAGAGCTGCCCTCTTTCTGGAGTAAAGGCAATCCGGTTGACGTACTCGGGGACGCAACCATAGAGCGCTACATGCTTGCCATGAACACGTGTATCCAGGATCCGGGAGTCGATGCGATCCTCATGATCTATACGCCTCAGGGTCCTGCAATCCCTGTTGAATTAGCCAGAGCCACAGCGGCGCTCGCCGAAAAGGCGGGCAAGCCGATCATCGCCACCTGGATGGGTGGAAAGACTATTGAGGAGGCCAAAGAGGTTCTCATCCACAGTAATATCCCCACATACGTAACGCCAGAAGAAGCCGTGAAAACGTATCTCTATATGTATAAATACGGGCGCAATCTCGAGCTCCTGTACGAAACGCCGGCCGACCTGCCTGTTGATCAGGCTCCCCCGAAGAACAACCTGAAAGCGCTCATCAAGAAATCTATCAAAGAAGGCAGGACAGTCCTTTCCGAGGTGGAATCAAAAAGGTTCTTGAGTGCGTACGGGATACCGACGATCAGGACATTTATCGCACTGAGCGTGCATGAGGCCGTGAACGTTGCCGAGACCGTGGGCTACCCCGTAGTTATGAAGATACTCTCACCCGATATCACCCATAAGACTGATATCGGCGGTGTTGTGGTAGGTATAAATTCCGAAGAAGCCTTGAAAAGAGAATATGCCGCACTCATGGAGAATGTGAAGAAGAAAGCGCCTCAAGCAGATATCACCAGCGTGACCATTCAAAAGATGCTTGAGAAGATTGATTATGAGATCATACTGGGCGCCAAGAAGGATAACGATTTCGGGTCCGTCATTGTCTTCGGTTTGGGCGGCATCGGCACGGAAATCATGAAGAGCATAGGCATCGCGCTCCCGCCGCTCAACCAAACCCTCGCACGTCGCTTGATCGAAGATTCCGGCATCTATAAAATGCTCCAGGGATACCGGGGCAAACAACCAGCCGATATGCGACTCCTGGAACAGGCTATTGTCAGCTTTTCAAATCTCATTATCGATTTTCCCGAAATCGCAGAAATGGACATCAACCCGATCGGCGTTTCAAAAGGCAAACCTTTCGCCCTTGACGCACGAATCATCGTCGATCCTAGTAATATCGACGCGGCGCCTTACAAACATCTGGTGCTGACACCATATCCGTCACGATACATCGTGTCGTGGAGAATGAATGACGGGCAGGAGATCACCTTAAGACCGATCAGACCGGAAGATGAGCCTCTCGAGTATGAACTGCTCACTACCCTTTCTGAAAAATCCATGCGGGAAAGGTTCTTCCAGACGATTATGGGCATCAGTCACGAGATGCTGGTACGCTTCTGTAATATCGACTATGAAAGGGAGATGGCTATCATAGCCGAACTCAAGGCGGGTGAAAAAAAGAAAATCATCGGCATCGGAAGGCTTGTTAATGAACCCGATATGAAGAATGCCGAATTCGCCGTTGTAGTCCATGACGACTATCAGGGAAAAGGTCTCGGTTACAAGTTGATGGATGTCCTGATCGGAATCGCCCAGGACAAGAACTTAAACAGCATATATGGAATCGTGCTCTCTGATAATGAGAGGATGCTGCGCGCGACAAGAAGGCTCGGCTTTGTTCCTGAAAGGGCTTCAGACGGGCTTACACGGGTAGTTCTCGAACTGAACCCGTAGAACAAAGAACGTACAGAAGAGAAGCAGGAAAAAAGGGATGATTCCATAGAGTAAAAGAATGCTGTGTGCCACCGATCTTACGAAGAACTCGTTGTATGCACCTTAGTTTACCGCTAATCTGGCGCGAATACGTGATACAAAGCTTATATTCTCCATTGCATCGGGACACAGCTCCTTTTGGTATACTGGGGCCGTTGCAGCAATTCTGCCAGAACGTAGAACCCCATTTGACGGATGATGTGTTGATACATTCCTTCAAGAACGTAAGGATCCGGGAATCCCGTGTTTAAGGGTCCAAGATTGATGCGTTCGGGCTGGGAGCGTTCGGTTCCAGCATAGCCATAACACTTGTAATCTTGATGTCGGGGAAAACTGCATTTTCTGCCTGTTGCAGAGAGTGCTCGATGCCCTGCTCCACCCGGGTTGGGACACAGGGTGCTGCATTTGAGTGGACGGAAGCTGCGCTAAATGTTATTATAAGGTCTAACTTATGGGAGACACTGCGGACAGAGTCGCATTAGTGATTTGAGTTCTGACCCATTGGGCATATGGTAATTAATGATTATGGATGGACTGGAAAGGGGCTCCTTAGGGCATCGGCAATCGGACGGATTGCCCCGGTTCTTGAGGAGCGAACGAGATATGCACTACCTACCTAATGCTCTCAAGGGATTAGAGAGCAAGCGTTGCTTTATTCCCGCATCACTATGAGTTACCGGAGTCTGAAACCGCTTTTTTCCCCACAATCCATCGCTATTGTCGGCGCAACGGAAAGTCAGGACAAGCCCGGTTACGCTATTCTTTTTAATCTCCTAAGTAGCGGGTTTGGCGGAACCATCTATCCGGTTAATCCTGGCAAAGAAACGATTCTGGGGCTTCCCTGTTACAAAAGCCTCGATGCAATTGATGGCAAGATCGATCTGGCCGTCATCGTCATTCCGGGGAAAATGGTCCTTGAGACTTTGGAGATGTGTGGCAAGCTGGGGGTCGAATCGGCAGTCGTGATATCAGCCGGCTTCAGGGAAACGGGACACGAAGGGCTTATTGCGGAGCAGGCTATAGCGAGGCTTGCCCAGCGCTATCAGATGCCCATTTTAGGCCCCAATTGTCTTGGCCTTATCGACACATTCACTCCTATGAATGTAACTTTCGCCAAGGATACGCCCCCTCAAGGGAAGATCGGCTTCATGTCCCAATCCGGCGCTCTTTGCACCTCCATTCTCGACATAGCCATTGCCGATAATGTGGGATTTTCCTACTTTGTAAGTCTCGGTAATAAGGCAGACCTAAACGAGATAGATTTCCTGCAGGCTTGGGTTAATCTTCCCGAAGTAAGGGTAGTTCTGGCCTATTTGGAAGGCATCACCGATGGGGCGAAGTTCATTGAGACAGCGAGACAGTTCACCAAAACGACACCTATCGTGGCCATCAAGGCGGGTGTAACTACCAGCGGTTCCCGCGCGGTGAGCAGTCATACCGGTGCGCTGGCAGGCAGCGAAAGGGCCTATGAAGCCGCTTTCAAACAGGCCGGAGTTATTCGGGCTAACTCAATGGGAGAACTCTTTGACTTTGCCATAGCATTGGCTCACCAGCCGTTGCCGCGAAACGACACGGTCGTGGTTGTCACCAACGCAGGGGGGCCCGGTATTATGGCCACCGATGCTATTGAGCGAGCCGGACTGCGCCTCGCCTCCTTGGGCGAGGAAACCCTCGCGGATTTGAAAGAGGCCTTGCCCGCCGCCGCCAGCGTTCTCAACCCCATCGATCTTCTTGGCGATGCGGGGACGAGCCGTTACAAGTCGGCGCTTGAAATAGTCCTCAAAGACCCGAACGTGGGCTCCTTGATCGTAATTCTAACGCCTCAGTTCGCAACACCCATCGAGGAAGCTGCGCAGGCAGTGGCTGATGTAACACGAGATACCCAGATCCCTGTGCTATGCTGTTTCATGGGTAAAGCATCGATGCAAAACGCGTTGAACATTCTTACGAAAAATCATATTCCCAATTACGTCATGCCGGAAAGGGCCATTGACGCCCTCGCGGTTATGACAAAACAGCGGCTCTGGCAGGAAGAGTTGGCGCCGCCCTATGAATCCGTGGATCTCAATACACAGCGAGTAACGCAGGTTTTTGAGAGGGTAAGACGAGAAGGCCGGGTCAAAATTGGCGACGCCGAGGCCCGTGAAATTCTCGAGGCTTACCGTATTCCCGTACCCGCCTCGAAGCTTTGTGCAACGACCGACGAGGCAGTGGCTTTTGCGGAACAGATAGGATACCCCGTCGTACTTAAGATCGCCTCCCCTGACATCCTTCACAAAACAGACATCGGCGGTGTTCGAATAAATGTTCGTAGCGCCACAGAGGTCCGTGATTCCTTTGACCTCGTCACCTTCAGAGCTACCCGGTACATGCCGGACGCCGAAATCTGGGGCTGCCTCGTGCAGCAGCAGGTACATGGAGGCAGAGAGGTCATCGTAGGCATGAACAGAGATCCTCAATTCGGTCCGCTCGTGATGTTCGGACTCGGTGGAATCTACGTGGAGGCGTTAAAGGATGTAACCTTTCGGATCGCCCCATTCTCCCGCCGAGACGCTATGGATATGATACGAGAAATGAGGTCCTTCAATCTGTTGCGGGGTGTCCGGGGAGAGACCCGGTCGGATCTGCAAGCAATTGTCGATACACTTCTCAAGGTGTCCCAGCTCGTCGTCGACTTCCCCGATATCGTCGAGATGGACATCAACCCCTTGATGGTTTTTGAAGAAGGCAAGGGTGTTATGGGTATTGACATGAGACTGGTTTTGGCCTGACGTTGAAGGAAGGCCAGAAAACAGGCGAAGAAGGAAACCCTTTTTCTGCGACGAATCAAGGAGGGAATAATGACGACAGCAATTTATGTGATGTCCACCGAGAGGTTCTCGGGTAAGACCGCGTTATGTATAGGTTTGATACACTGGCTACAGCGAAAAGGGTTCTCAGCGGGGTACATGAAACCGATAAGCACCACCGATCGGGGCGTAAGCGATGCGAGAGTTGATGAGGACGCTGTTTTTATTAAGTCAGCACTGGGCCAAATCGATCCTCTCGAAGCTATTGTTCCACTCTTTCTCACAGACCAAGAGACCAAGACCATATTGGAGCGGCCTCATCACCAGGCTTTGGAAACGCGCCTTGTGGACGCATACCAGGTCATTACCAAAAATAACGATGCTGTGGTTCTGGAAGGAGGGACAAGCCTCCGAGAAGGCTGGATTATCGATCTTGCCCCGCACCGTATCACAGGCCTTTTGAGCGCCAGAGCCCTCGTGGTCGTCCCCTATCTCAACCTTCTGCAGGTAGTGGACGACATGCTCGCCTCCCAAAGCCTTATGGGCGACCTGATGTTAGGTGGTGTCGTAAACAGCGTTCCCCAACATCTTGTAGGGCTCGTCCAGGAGAAGCTAAGACCTTTTGTGGAGCTTCGGGGCATACCTATTCTTGCCGTCATTCCACGGAAGAAGGCGCTTCTATCGGTCAGCATCGCGGAACTCGTCAATGAACTGAATGGGGAAGTTCTCTGCTGCCAGGCGGCTGGTGACGAGCTGGTGGAAGCGGTTATGGTCGGTGCAATGAGCGCCGAGAGTGCCCTGAGCCACTTTCGCCGAGGTGTTAACAAAGCGGTGATCACCGGCGGAGACCGTCCGGACATTCAACTCGCAGCGCTCGAAACGTCCACAAGGTGCCTGATTTTGACCGGTAACCTGCGGCCAAGTCCGCTCATCATAGGCCTCGCTGAAGAACGCGGCATCCCGATCATTATGACCCGTCACGATACGCTGAAAGCCATAGAGTGCGTGGAAAGTTTCTTCGGAAAGACCCGTTTCCACCAACCCAAAAAAATCGATTACTTCGAGGCCCTTCTTGAGGACCACATGGACTTCAAGGCCTTAAGCAAGGCCCTGGGCATTTAGGCCGATCCCGAGAGAGGGGATGAACCGCATTCTTCCGGAAGCATCTGTCCGCCTTTGGGTTTGTAGACCGAAGTGTCTGGAAGAACATGACCCCTATTTTAACACTCCCATCGGGCACGGAATGCTCGGTCAGAATCTGTGACACGGACCGCATTCAAATCCGTGAAGGTTGAGGTCACATATGGTTCGCCCCCAAGATCCCGCGCGAAAAAAACATATCAAAGAACCGACTGTACCTGCCGAGCGCTACGAAACGATCCGAAGGTATATGGCGGCCCTGCTCGAAGAAGAGACCCTTTCAGCCCGGGATCTCTCGCAATACATGAGAATACCGGAAAAGGATGTGAGCGAGCACCTGGAACACATTCGAAAAACATTAACCAAGAACCAGCGCCATCTGACTATCACTCCGGCGCAATGTGAAGGATGCGGCTTCGTCTACAAAAAGCGGGACAGGTTTTCTAAACCTGGTAAGTGTCCCCTCTGTCACAAGAGCCTCATACGTTCCCCCTTGTTTCATATCGAAAAGACCCGTTAATGACAGGGCGCGATACACTCAAGCAGAAGCCGGGGACAGGAAATGGAGCCCGTGAATACCGCTACTTTCTGCCTGTTCACCTTTTGTACAGGCCGACAATCTGCGCCTCACCCACTATGTGGGGCTTCATGGCCTGCTCCAACTGGGCTTTCGTTGCAGGGGCGGTGAGCTTTAACACGGCATTAAGCGCGTAGAGCTTGAAGAAGTATCGGTGAGCGCCCGATGGCGGACAAGGTCCTCCATAGGAGCTCTTCTTGAAGTCATTCATACCCTGCTTAGCCCCTTCGGGCACTGCGCCTTCCTTCAATTCCCGCACGGTAGGGTCTATATTAAAGACCACCCAGTGGACCCATGTCCCCATGGGCGCATCGGGGTCGTCTACAATTATCGCAAGGGACTTTGCGTTGGCGGGCACGCCTTCGATGGACAAGGGGGGACTCACATCCTTACCGTCACAGGTGTACTGTCTTGGTATCATGCCCTTATCCTTAAAAGCAGGGCTCGAGATTGTGAACCCCTCACTGCCGAAGGCGGTGAGAACCGGTATAATCGCAAGGACCCATAGGACTGATTCCGAGACTATGAACTTCATACCACACCTCCTTTTTTACGTTGGTCCTTAAGGATTATACCTCACATCGTGTCTCGCCGGGTTTAAAAAAACCGGAAATACTGTCGTTCAATCTATCTGTTAACATCTCATCATCATTGATTTTCCGCCGTTTTTCTGGTATAAACTTCAGTCCTTTATGAGAAACGCTATCCTGAGGGTGTGGAACGGGGAGGCGAGGCGTCTCCGACAGATACTCTATGTCCCGCTCGGCTTACTATCCTGCCTCTACCGGATGGGACTTTCCTTGAGGGAACTCACGTACAGGACCGGCGTTATGAGAACCGAAAAAGCGCCGATCCCAGTTCTTTCCATCGGTAACATCACGCTCGGAGGAACAGGGAAGACGCCGGTGGCCGAAAGACTTTCATTGCGACTTAAGGAGCAAGGATTTCATCCCGGCATCATCACGAGAGGCTACGGAAGGACAAAAAAAGGGGTATTCTCTGTGGACATAAAAAAGGAGACAGCGGAAAGCGCCGGGGATGAGGCCTTCATGCTCGCAAGAAAAACCCGTATACCCGTTATTGTGGGCAAGAACCGTGTGCGTGCTATTGAACAGGGCATAAGGTCTTTTCATATCGATGTAGCCATCCTGGATGATGGTTTTCAGGTAAGGAATCTGAGAAAAGATTTTGATCTGCTCCTTCTCGCCGGGAAGGATGCGCCAGGCATGAGCGCACTTTTCCCCCTGGGTCCTATGAGAGAGCCCGCGAATCGCATGGCCGCCGCGCACGCGATTCTCATTAACAAGGGAGAACCCGACCAGGAGACCCTCGCTCAAGTAAATAATAAGCCGCTCTTCAGGGTCACCTACAGGGCGGCGCACCTTTACAAAATGAAGAAGAATCTTATCACGCGACACGATTTTCTCAAGGGCAAGCGGGTCACCGCCTTTTCGGGCCTCGGAGACAATAGGTCCTTTTTTGACCTTTTGAGGCAGATCGGCGCCAAAGTGGCTCACGAAATTTCTTTTCCGGACCACCATCGCTACGGGCCGGCCGACATAAAGAAATGCGCCTCGTTCGATGATGTGCATTGTATCGTGACCACGGAAAAGGACGCGGTAAAGATCGCCCCTATGGAGATTCCCGAGAACCTATTTTATCTCTCCATTGATGCGGCCATAGAAGATGAGGACAGATTGATCGAACTGATGCTCAAGAAGATCGGAGGCCAACCGGACGGATTTTTCAAGACGGGGATCAGGGGACCGGATATTATTCAATGAGCGTGCGATCCTTAAGATGCCATTCGATGCTCTGTAATGCTATGAAGAGTGCACAAAATTGCGAAGGAGGAAGACGTGTCAGAAAGAATATACATTTTTGACACAACGCTGAGGGACGGAGAACAATCTCCCGGCAATACCATGAACACGCAGGAGAAGCTCCGTGTTGCAAGACAGCTCGAAGCCTTAGGCGTTGATATTATCGAAGCCGGTTTTCCCATTGCCTCGGAAGGTGATTTCGACGCGGTACGGCAGATCGCCTCAACCGTCAAGAACTGCGAAGTTGCCGGTCTTGCCCGGGCCAATAATGAAGACATCGACCGGGCGTGGCAAGCGGTGAAGGTCGCCGCGAAACCCCGCATTCATACTTTTATCTCGACGTCCGATATTCATCTGAAATACCAATTTAAGAAGACCAGGGATGAGATCCTGAAGATTGCAGTCGATTCCGTAAAGCGCGCGCGAAAACACACAAAGAACGTGGAGTTTTCCGCAATGGACGCAACGAGAAGCGACCGGGATTATCTTTGCCGGGTTTTCTCAGAGGTTATCGACGCAGGCGCTGTCACGATCAACGTGCCCGATACGGTGGGTTACGCCATACCGGAAGAGTTCGGCAAGCTCATCCGTTATATCGTGGAGCATGTGCCCAATATCGGAAAGACCGTCATCAGCGTGCACTGTCACAATGACCTGGGCCTCGCCGTACCGAATTCCGTTGCGGCAATCCAGAATGGAGCGCGCCAGGTGGAGTGCACCATCAATGGTATCGGCGAACGCGCGGGCAACGCCGCCCTGGAAGAGATCGCAATGATCCTGAGGACACGCAAGAGCCTGTTCCCCGCCGATACGCGCATCGTCTCGGAAAAGATATACCCGGCAAGCCGACTAATCACGACCATCACCGGCGTAGCCGTGCAGCCCAACAAGGCCATCGTCGGCGCCAACGCCTTTGCCCATGAATCGGGAATCCACCAGGACGGACTGCTCAAGGCAAAACTCACTTACGAGATCATGACGCCGGAATCGGTCGGAATAGCGAAAACCTCCCTGGTTCTCGGCAAGCATTCAGGACGACACGCCTTCAGGGACAGAATCGAAGAGATGGGCTATACGCTTAACGACAAAGAGCTCAACATAGCTTTCAAGCGCTTCAAAGCCCTGTCCGATATGAAGAAATTCGTCTACGATGAAGATATCGAGATGATCATCATGGACGAGATTTACAAAATACCGGAATGCTACAAGCTTATCTATCTCAACGTGAATTGCGGGAACGCAACGATCCCTACAGCCAGCGTAAAACTTGAGGTGAACGGCGCGACGCATCAGGACGTCGGCTTTGGAGATGGGCCTGTGGATGCCATATACAAAATCATCAAAAAAATCGTGAAGACAAACAGCACCCTGGAGAAATTCTCCGTCAACTCCATCACAAAGGACATGGATGCTCAGGGTGAGGTCTTCGTCAAAGTTTC
This sequence comes from Syntrophorhabdaceae bacterium, assembly GCA_035541755.1. Classification (NCBI taxonomy): domain Bacteria; kingdom Pseudomonadati; phylum Thermodesulfobacteriota; class Syntrophorhabdia; order Syntrophorhabdales; family Syntrophorhabdaceae; species Syntrophorhabdaceae bacterium. The sequence goes on along the minus strand of DATKMQ010000016.1, from coordinate 3,168 downwards.
GGAAAAAGGTCTCGTGGCTATCGGAAAGGGCGCTGATACGGACATCATTGTGGCGAGCGCCAAGGCTTATATCAATGCGCTCAACCGGCTGGAATACATGAAGAATAAAAAACTTGAGGGGAAGTAAAATGGGAATGACAATCACGGAAAAAATACTTGCGGCTCACGCGGGGAAAGACAAGGTGGAACCGGGCGAGATCATCGAGGCAAGAGTCGATCTTGCCCTGGCCAATGACATTACAGCACCGCTATCGCTCGAGGAATTCGACAGAGTTGGCGCCAAGGGGGTATTTGATCCGGAAAAGGTCGTCTTCGTCCTTGACCATTTTACACCGAATAAAGATATCATCTCAGCGGAAAACTGCAAAAAGATACGGGAGTTCTCGCAGAAATATGGCCTGACCCACTTTTACGAGGGGGGAGCCTGCGGCATAGAACACGCATTGCTCCCTGAAGAAGGACTTGTGGTAGCGGGCGATCTTATCATCGGGGCAGACAGTCATACCTGTACATATGGGGCGCTCGGGGCCTTTTCCACGGGGATGGGAAGCACCGATCTCACCTATGCAATGGTGACGGGCCGCATCTGGCTTAAGGTACCCGAGAGCATCAAATTCCATTGTTTCGGAAAATGGCAAAAATGGGTCACCGGCAAAGACCTGATCCTTAACGTCATCGGCATGATCGGCGTTGACGGCGCTCTCTATGCGGCAATGGAGTATGAGGGAGAGGCCATCTCGGCCCTGTCCATGGATTCCCGCTTTACCATAGCCAACATGGCCATCGAAGCCGGCGGAAAAAACGGCATCTTTAAAGTCGACGACAAGACCATCGCGTACATGAAGGAACACGCGAGCAAGCCGTACACCGTATTTGAAAGCGATCCCGACGCGCACTATCAGAGGGTCTATGAAATCGACGCAAGCAGGGTCGGCCTCAAAGTGGCCTGTCCGTCGCTTCCTTCCAATGTCAAAGACGTGGGTGAACTTCAGGGAATCCACATTGATCAGGTTGTGATCGGCTCCTGTACGAACGGCAGGATCGAGGACTTGGAGATGGCCGCGGAAATTCTCAAAGGACGAGAGGTTGCAAAGTACACGCGCTGCATCATTATTCCAGCAACCCCCAAGATTTACCGGGAAGCGCTTAAACGGGGATATTTCGAGATCTTCCTCGATGCCGGTTGCATCATTTCGCCTCCCACATGCGGCCCCTGCCTGGGCGGCCATATGGGTATCCTGGCAAAAGGAGAGCGCGCAGTGGCCACAACAAACAGAAACTTCATCGGCAGGATGGGCCATCCCGAGAGTGAGGTATACCTCGCAGGTCCGGCCGTGGCAGCATCTACTGCGATTAAAGGGAGCATCGCAGCCCCTGAGGAGGTACTATGAAACTGAAAGGGAGAGTATGGAAGTTCGGAGACAATATCGATACCGACATCATTATTCCGGCGCGATATCTCGCCCACACTGATCCGAAAATACTTGGCGAGCACTGTATGGAACCGCTCATACCCACGTTCCATCGGCAGGTAAAGCCCGGTGACATTATTGTATCCGGAAGCAACTTCGGCTGCGGTTCATCCCGCGAACATGCTCCTATCGCTATCTCGGCCCTCGGTATACCGCTTGTCATTGCCAAGACCTTTGCGCGAATATTCTACCGCAATTCATTCAATAAGGGCCTGGCGCTTCTCGAGGCGGATATCGTGGAACACGTGGAAGCAGGAGAAGAAATAGAAGTTGATATCTCGAGGGGCCTCATCAAGTGCCGCTCAATTGAAATACAAGCCAAACCCATTCCACCCTTTATGGTTGAACTGATCAACGCCGGTGGACTGATAAATCATCTGAAGAGACAACTGGAGGAGAAACATGAAAGAGTATAACGTAGCAGTTGCGGGAGCCACCGGGGCAGTGGGAAATGAAATGATCGAAATACTCGGTGAGCGTAAATTCCCCGTGAAGAACCTGAAGCTCCTCGCATCTTCCCGCAGCGCCGGAAAGACCATATCCTTTCGGGGAACAGATGTAAAAGTCGAGGAACTGAAAGAGGATTCTTTTAAGGGTGTGGACATAGGGCTATTTTCTCCCGGCGGATCGGTGAGTCTGAAATTCGCGCCCATAGCCGCTGCGAGCGGATGTGTGGTCATCGACAATACAAGTGCCTTCAGGATGGAGAAGGATATCCCGCTTATCGTACCCGAGGTCAATGAACATGCTATCGAAGGCTATAAGAACAGGGGCATCATTGCGAACCCCAACTGTTCCACAATCCAGATGGTGGTGGTACTAAAACCGCTCCACGACGCGGCTAAAATAAAAAGAGTCGTTGTTTCCACCTATCAGGCGGTCTCCGGCACCGGGAAGAAGGCTATTCACGAATTAGAACAGCAGGTGCTTGCCATCTATAATAATAAACAAATCGAAACCAAGGTATATCCTTACCAGATAGCCTTCAACTGCCTTCCTCACATCGACTCTTTCCTCGACAACGGGTATACCAAGGAAGAGATGAAGATGGTAAACGAAACCAAGAAGATCATGGAAGATGCGAGCATTGCGGTCACAGCCACCACCGTGAGGGTCCCGGTCTTCTACGGTCATTCCGAGTCCGTGAATGTCGAATTTGAGAAGGCGATTTCACCCGATGAAGCCCGGAAGATACTGAAGAAGGCGCCCGGCGTCAAGGTTGTGGACGATCCTTCAAAGAACAAGTATCCGCTTGCCATCCAGGCAGCAGGGAAGGACGAAACGTTTGTGGGCAGAATCAGGGCGGATGAAAGCGTGGCCCACGGCTTGAACATGTGGATCGTCTCCGATAATATTAGAAAAGGGGCGGCACTTAACGCGGTTCAGATAGCTGAAGTATTGATCAGGAAGTATTTGTAAGCTACGGCCCTGTTCAGGAGCGCTCATCACCCAATTGGGCGTGACTTGACAGACGCCGTTCCTTGTTTTAATATGTAGGAGTTTATCAATGAAACTGTTCAGTACGTATCACGGGTGTGTCTGCGCTGTTATGCCTGCGTTTTCAGGCTCTTACGTGACCACGAAAGGTTAAGGTAAGGCCGGAGGGGATTATTTTATGAGAAGGATGTTGTCCGTGGGAAACAAAAGGGGATTCACCCTCATAGAGCTTCTTGTTGTCATGGTCATCGTTGGCTTG
>DATKMQ010000015.1 GCA_035541755.1 Syntrophorhabdaceae bacterium | reverse complement strand
GATGACCGCATCAGCAGTCAGTTTGGGTTGGACAATCATGGGCTTGAAGGCGGCTTTCTTAAAGTTAGCGCGCGAGGCCGCTTTGACCGCATCACAGATGAGGATTCTTGATTCCTCGAAGAACTGTTTTACTCCGAGCTTGGGTTTGAGAATGATATCCAATGCCCCATACTCGAGTGCCTTGAGCGTGGTCTCCGAACCTCTTTCGGTAAGGGAGGAACAGATCACCACCGGAATCGGGCGTTGAGCCATAATCTTCTGGAGAAAGCTAATGCCATCCATACGCGGCATCTCAACATCGAGAGTCATGACATCGGGAACCATTTCGCTGATAAACTCCGCCGCCACGAAAGGGTCTCTCGCAGCGCCCACAACTTCTATATGAGGATCTGAATTAAGGACTTCGGCGAGTGTCTGACGCACAACCGCCGAATCGTCCACAACGAGGACTTTGATCTTGCTCATCGGTTCAGAACCTCCTCGCCTGGTGTTCTGTTGATACGTTTTAACAGGACTTCCCCGGTATCGGTGTCGAAATGTATCTTTCTTCCGAGTTCCCCGCCCACATGAGATGCGGCCAGAATAAGCTGATGGCTTTTAATCACATTCAGGGCCGTCTCTACGTTCTTTTGCCCCACCGTTGAGCGGTTTGCTCGGGCTGGGTCAAGTACATCCGCCCCGCCCATGAGCTTGACCACCATTTCATCCTTTGTAATACCCATCATTTCAAATTTCCTGATCATGTAGAAGATGGAGCTGTCAACGTATCGGAAAGTATTCTCGACGTCTGAGGAGGGGTTTGTGGGAAGCTGTGCGTGACAGATGCCTCCCACTTTCAGTCGTTTGTTAAATATCGTCAACGCGATGCAGGAACCAAGAATCGTGGAAACTATCACAGGCTTATCGGAAATGTATATCTCACCGGGCTTGAGATAGATGTTCATGCCACCCTCCGGTAAACTGTCGGCGCTACCTGAGTTAGAGGCACATTCATACTGAAAAGTGTCTCTGAGTGTCCCATAAAGATATATCCATGTGGAGAAAGGCACTGGCAGAACTTGTTCAGAAGTCTTTCCTGTGTGGGTCTGTCGAAATAAATGATGACATTCCTGCAAAAAATGATGTCTACGGGCTCGCGGAAACCAAAGTCGCCATCCATGAAGTTGAGTCTTCTGAATCTTACCATCTCTCGCAGCGCCGGGATGACCCGATAAAGCTTTTTTGTCTTGTCTTTGCTTACAAGTAGGTATTTCCTCCTCATCTCCGAGGGTATGGGACCTACCTCTTCGTCATCGTACACGGCACGGCGCGCCTTTTCAAGTACCCTCGTGGATATGTCGGTAGCAGCGACGATAAAGTCGCACCCGAATTCTTTCAATACCATGGCGAGTGTATACGGTTCCTCTCCGCTCGAACATCCTGCGCTCCAGACCGTGATAGCCCTTCTCGTCCGATTCAATTCAGGGAGCACCTTTCGGGTCAGATAATCGAAGTGTCCTGGCTCGCGGAAGAAATCCGTCTTGTTGGTGGTTACCTGATTGATCATGTCTGTCAGCTCTTGTTCGTTGCCCTGCGCACTGAACAGATAATCACAATACTGGGAAAACGAGCTGAAGTTAAGTATTTGTAGTCTCTTCTGGAGGCGGGCTTCCAGCATGGACCTTTTGGCATCAGTTATATTGATGCCACACTGATGATAAATGAACTTCCCAAGACGGACGAAATCGTTGTCGGACAGGTTCATGGTCTGTGGCTGTTTCTTAATCAATGGTCATCCCTTTCAGTGAACAGGGGACGATTCTAGCGTCGCCCTGTTCACATTTTCTCGTCTTCTTCCGATCTTTGCCGTCACTAAACCGGTTTTACTGATTAGCATGGTACATATACATGGCGATTCACGAGGCACTTGCGAGCCGTTCCCGTCACGTAACACGGCCCTGCGTTGCCTCACGCATTGCTGGCCATCCTCATATTCTTATCCGCGCCGATCTCCTGTGCAAGGGCCACATCATCCGAAGAGAATATTTTGTCAATGTCAAGCAATATAATAAAACGGTCATCCCTCTTGCCCATGCCTCTAATAAACTCAGTTTTGAGCTGGGTCCCTATCTTCGGAGCAGGCTCGATTTGATTCGGCTCCAGGTCAAATACCTCTTGAACCGAGTCCACGAGGGCGCCCATGATGATATTTTCTCCTTCAAAAGAGACTTCTACCACAATAATGCAGGTATTCACCGTTTTTTCGGTCAGGGACATACCAAATTTGAGTCTCATATCGAGGACGGGCACCACACCTCCGCGCAGGTTAATAACGCCCCGCATATAATCAGGTGTTCTTGGCACCTTTGTAACAGTGGTGAATTCGAGTATTTCTCTCACATGCGATACATCGAGGGCAAATACCTCATCGCCGAGTTGAAACGTTAAGTACTGTCTTGTATCTGTAATTGACGCTACGCTCATATGTTGCCTCCTTTATGCTGGGGGACCGGATCAATCGCAGGCACGCTCGCCCACCTTTCATGGAAAGTCCTGACCCCTGTTGTTCAATTTGTCTTTATCCGGGTCTCTTCCTTCGGCCCCGCATCGCTCTACCATGCCTCATCGCTCTTAACGCGCCTTTTATACCGTATCGGATAGTTGCGTTGTTCATTCCAGTCACGCTTGCTTCCTTCTGTCATCTGTCAAGATCGGGGACCAGCCCATTTTTGCGATCTCTGACCCCCGATCTTTATTGTCTACAGCCTTTCGAACTCTTCATCGAGTGCGTCTTTGCCGGATGTCATGTCGAGACGCACGCCACCGACAGGAGCGTTTTCCCGCTTGCCCTTATGGGAGGGCGTTTTGTTTATTTTGGTCTCGACTTTTGAGTGCACCACTGTGTTCGCCACGGATTTCTTTTTGGCAACCGTTGCTGTTGCTCTTCCATTGCCGCTTTCACCGACCCTGAAGAAGGCAATGGTTTCCTGCAACTGCTCGGCCTGTGAGGATAGCTCTTCTGAGGTGGAGGCCATCTCTTCCGTTGCGGACGCGTTCTGCTGAATCACCTTGTCAAGCTGCTGAATTGCTTTATTGATTTGATCCGCCCCGGCGTTCTGTTCATTGCTCGCCGCATTGATCTCACTCACGAGTTCCGCCGTTCTTTGAATATCGGGGACGATCTTTGTGAGCATTTCACCCGCTTTCTCTGCGACTTCCACGCTCGAAGCGGAAAGCTTGTTGATCTCGCCCGCTGCAAACTGGCTCCTCTCGGCGAGCTTACGAACCT
>DATKMQ010000014.1 GCA_035541755.1 Syntrophorhabdaceae bacterium | reverse complement strand
GCTCGGCAAAACAATATTCCTCGGGATACTCGACAATGACGAAGTCCTCTACGTTGACAAAAGGGAAGATCCGCGAAATCCGATCAGTTTCACCTCAAAGATCGGCACACGGCGGCCTCCCTATTGGGGGCTGCTTGGGCCGGTACTCATGGCATACCTGCCTGATAGCGAAGTAAAAAGACTGTTGCAAAAAAGCCCGCTCACAGCCACGACCAAGAAATCGATCACAAGCAGAGAAGAGTTTGCCAAGCTGCTCGCACTCGTGCGAGAGCGAGGTTACGAAGTGGATATGGAGACAGCGCTAGAAGGCATCGGGGGAGTAGCGGCCCCGATCCGTGATTTTACCGGAAAGGTCATAGCGGCCATCGGCGTCGCCTTCATCGCTTCGTCGGTAGTCTCCAAGGACCTCAAGAACATGATCAAGGAGGTTACGGCAGCGGCTTTTGCCATCTCCAGGGAAATGGGGTATACGGGGGAAACAAGGTAAGATTTGTTGCAGGAGGGTGCCGCCCGGACTACTCTCTTAAGCCAGTGCCACTCTTCGACGTGCTTCCCTTTCAGGAGTTTGTCTATGATGCGTTTTTTCTTGACAAAAGCTCTGGAAGTGATAATATCATTCAATGACTATCTATTTCACTGTATGGACAACTTAGTAAGAAGACACACAGGTTTGGCCCCATATAATGAATACGCTCACTCAATTATTCTCGGAAGACGAAATGGCGCCTGTTTCTTTGCGCGGGACCGAACAAGACCCGGTTTGAGGTCTGCCCTCTGCTCTATGAGAGAAGGGTGGATGGCTTCTCAATAGATACTGCTTTAATTTCTCTATGGGCGAGCGTGGGGGTTGAACACGCAGATAAACTTGAAAGGAGGGGTGAATCAATACTCGGTTTTGTACAGGATATTTGTTGAAGAAGTGCTGACGCGAAAAGTGTTGCAGACAGGTAATTAATCATACAGGGTGGTGTAATTATGGGAGATCTATCAAGCAATTTCTTCAGGGTATTATATAAGGTTCTCAGTTTTATCGGCGGTGCAGCCTTGAGTCTTATGATGTTTCTGACTGTGGCTGACGTGATCATGCGGGCTCTCGGTTACCCAATCTTGGGTACTTATGAGATGGTGGCGCTGGCGCTCGCCGTCGTCATAGGTTTCACGATCCCCATGGTGTCGCTCGACCGGGGACACGTTTATATGGAAATCCTCCTCGAGAAGCTTTCCAAAAGGCCCAGGGCGATAATGAACACACTGACACGCGTCTTTTGCCTCATCCTGTTCATGGTTATCGGATATAACCTCATCATGGTCGGCGTGGAATTGCACGCCTCCGGGGAGGTTTCCTCCACACTGAAAATTCCTTTTTTTCCAATTGCCTACGGGGTGGGGATCTGCTGTTTCCTGGAATGCCTTGTATTTATCTTCGACATCGTAAAAATATGGAGGGGCCAATATGAATGAGATAACCGTCGGCGTAATCGCTCTTGTTCTCCTCCTTGTTCTTTTTGCAACAGGCATCGAATTAGGCTTCGCCATGGCGCTCATGGGGTTTGTGGGTTTCGCATACCTGAACGGCTTCCGACCGGCAATGCAGCTCGTGGGCAGGGACGTTTTCGATGTCATTACAAATTACGGATACACGGTCTTCCCTCTCTTTATTCTCATGGGCCAAATCGGCTTTAATGCCGGGATCGCGGTCAGACTCTACAATGCGGCGCACAGGTTCGTAGGGCATGTCCCCGGCGGTCTTGCCATGGCCACGGTGCTCGGGGCAACCGGCTTTAAGGCCATTTGCGGTTCATCAGCTGCCACCTCGGCAACATTTGCGAGCGTGGCCATACCTGAGATGGACCGTTTTGGTTACGACAGAAGACTTTCCACCGGTATCGTTGCAACGGTGGGCACGCTGGGTTGTATCATACCCCCGAGCGTTGTGCTCATCATATTCGGTATCCTCACGGAACAGTCAATCGGACGACTCTTCCTCGCCGGGATTATCCCCGGATTGATTATTGCCTTGCTTTTCTTGGGCATCATCTATGGATGGGTAAAACTAAATCCGGGCATCGCCCCCAAGTCGGAGCGGTCTACGTGGAGGGAAAGGGTACGCTCTCTGCCGGAAGTCGGCTGGATCCTCCTTGTCTTTGTCATCGTCGTGGGCGGCATCATGGCTGGATTTTTCACGCCTACTGAGGCAGGCGCGGTGGGCACCTTTGCTATCCTGGTTCTCGCTGTAGCCAAGCGCACTCTCAATTTCAGGGGGTACGTCAAATCCCTTACCGAGGCGTTGCGGACTGCAGGGATGATTCTCATGCTCATCGCCGGCTCGGCGATCCTCGGTCATTTCATCGCCGTAACCAATATTCCCCAGAAGACGGCCGATTGGCTGGTCGCCCTGCCGCTCAACCGTTATGTGGTCATGATAATGATCTGCTTCGTCTATGAGATAGGGGGATCGTTCATCGACGACCTCGCATTCATGATCCTTGCTACGCCCATCTTCTATCCCGCCGTGCAGAAACTCGGCTTCGATCCCATCTGGTTCGGGATTCTCATCGGCGTTGTTGTTATGATCGGCGTGGTTATTCCTCCTGTGGCGGTCTGCGTGTTCGTGGTGAAAAACATCACCAAGGAACCTATGGGCAGAATATATAAGGGGGTCATGCCTTTTCTCATCTCGCTTGTTCTTGTCTGGGGACTTCTCTTTTTCTTCCCGGGACTAGCCACCTGGCTGCCATCCGTTTTATTTAAATGAGCATGCCATGGTGAAGCCTAGCGGTTCAGTCGTTATGGTGTGTCGGGATATCATGTGCGCGGTCTTGATATTAGGAGTATCGCTCAAAACTAAAATTTAAAAGGGGGTACCAAAAAATGAGTAGGAAAACTTTGTCGCTGGTTGTTGCCGTTTTATTGCTCCTATCCGTGTCTTCCTTTGGTAATGCAGCGGATGTCATCAAACTCAAATTCGCAAATTACTTCCCGCCTACCCACATGAATTCAGTAATGATGGGCAAGTATGCCGAAGAATTGAACAAGAAACTTGCCGGTAAGGTAGAGATAACACAGTACACGGGCGGTACGTTGCTTGGCGCGCCAAAGATCGCTGCCGGCGTGGAATCGGGCGTTGCCGATATCGGGCTCTCCAACTGCTCGTATACCAGGGGACGTTTTCCGGTCATGGAGATTATGGAGTTGCCGGTCGGATTTCCGAGTGCCTGGATAGCGACTCATGTGGCCAATGATTTCTACTACAAGTTCAAACCCAAAGACTTCGACCAGTATCATGTGCTCATGCTCAGCACATCACCTATAAACGTGATACAGACCATTAAGAAACCGGTGAAGACGCTCGAAGACTTGAAGGGTCTGAAACTAAGAGGTACAGGCAGGCTCGGTGATATCGTGAAGGCCCTGGGAGGCACGCCGATTCCCATCGAAACACCCGACCTTTATGATTCACTGAAACGCAGCGTCATCGAAGGCGCGCTGCTCCCCCTTGAAACCTTGAAGGGTTTTAAGACGGGCGAAATCATCAAATACGTCACGGCATCCTGGAAGATAGGAAGCGCCTATTGTTTCTTCGTGATCATGAACAAAGACAAGTGGAACAGTCTTCCTCCGGACGTACAGAAGACCATCACCGATTTCTCCAATGAATTCATCGAACGGTGGGCCGTCGAATGGAACAATATAGACATTGAAGGCAAGGACTTCTTCCAGAAAGAAGGCGGGCAGATCATAAATCTCCCGGATGCGGAAAGTGCGCGCTGGGTAAAAGCCTCGCAGCCCGTTGTGGAAGACTTCAGGAAAGACCTGATTTCCAAGGGTCATAAGTCAGCCGACGTAGATAGCTGGCTCGCTTATATCCATGAACGCATTGAATACTGGAAGGGACAGGAAAAGGCAAAGAAGGTGCCTACGTCGTATCAGTATTAGTAGGTCGTTCCCACTTCCGACCATAAAATAGGCCACACTCCATCCGGAAGGATGAAGTGTGGCCTTATCATTAGATCCCCTTTTTTAGCGAGGACCGAGGGCCCCCTTCTCACAAAGAGAGGTCCGCGGCTACATGTTCAGCACACCCTGGGACGGGATAATCTCCCCGTTCCGATACCGCTCTTAGAACACGAAAAGGTCCTCGCCACCCATCATGTTTACGATGGCGCCCGTCATGTACGCCGCCTTGTCGGAGACGGTAAACGCCACGGCATCAGCGATTTCCTGCGGCTCAGCGGGCCTGCCGAGCGCCGTTCTTTTCTCTACTTTTTGTCGTACTTCCAACGGTATCGGCTCGAAATAGGCCTCAGTGTTCGCTATTCCGATGACTACGGTGTTGGCGGTAATGTTGAACCGAGCACCCTCGAGAGCCACGGATTTGGAAAGACCCACAAGACCGGCCTTTGCTGCGGCATAGCTTGACTGCCCGTACCCCCCGAGCATTCCAGCCACTGAACTCATGGTGATGACGCGTCCCCACTTGTTTGCACACATGTCGGGCCATGCCTCTTTGATGCAATAGAAGGCTGAATTCAAACAGAGTTTGACCTCGGCATCCCAGTCTTCGGCGGTCGCCTTGGCTATGGTCACCATGCGGCGCATCTGCGCGGCGTTGTTGATGAGAATATTGACGGGCCCCATCTCAGCCTTAATGGCCTCAAAGCCCTTCTTAACGTCCGCGTAATCTCTTCCGTTCATCCTGAGGGCCATGCTTCTCCGCCCCAGCCCCTTAATCTCTTCGGCCACGGCCTTGACGCCATCCATGTTGTTAAAACCGGTCACCACCACATCCGCCCCTTCTTTTGCCAGTGTGACGGCAATAGCCTTTCCAATCCCTTTGGGCATGGAAGCGCCCGTCACCAATGCTAGCTTCCCTTGTAACGACATATTGACCTCCTTGGTATTAGTTCTGTTAGCAAGCCCCAAACGCTTACGAGGCTACCATGCTCTCACGCTATTCGTGCAAAAGGCTTAAAGGCCTAAAGCATCCTTGTTTCGCGCCCTTAATCTGTCAATCCGCGTTAGGTGTAATAAACTTCAATATATACAAGAAAGTAAGTATGATTTCAACATTCTTGCGAATCGCGTTATTATCCTCTGCCAGGGACTTCAATCTCTCGGCGCTCATCTGAAGATTTGCTATCTCTTTCCTGATCTCGTCCATTAGTGTGCACCTCTCATATCTTTGAATCGTTTGGCCTTCAGATCGTACCTGGGTAGCGTGCCCTGGGGCTCAATCTTGACCGTGCATGACAGATTCGTCTTTACCTTATGTCTTTCGCCGAACCGTGAAGCAACGGCCCCCGCCTCATCAGTCGAAAGCACCGGATCGACCTCGATCCTCGCCAGCATCTTGTCCATGACGCCTTCGCGCGTTACTACAAGCTCGTATTCGACAATCTCAGGGAATTCGCTCCGCACAAGCTGCTCAACAGTCTTGGGAGAAAAGAGAACACCGCGTATCTTGGTAATATCATCGACCCTGCCCACGATCTCCATCAATTTTGAGGAGGTCCTGCCGCACTCGCAGGTTGACGGTCCTTTGACGGCCACATCATTCGTGTTGAACCTGATCACCGGGAAAGAGTGTCTGCCGAGCGGGGTGATAACGAGCACCCCCTGTTCGCCTTCGGCCACTTCCTTAGACAGGGTGTCACGGTCGAGCAGTTCCACGAGAAACAACGGTTCTATATTGTGAAGGCCTTTCTGGGCCTCACACATGCCGGCGAATCCGCAGGTCTCCGTGCTGCCGATGTGGTCGTACATCTTGCAACCATATATTTCCTCAATCCGTTTTCTTGTCGCCTCCGGCAACGGTTCTCCGGCGCCGAGGATCCGCTCGATTCCGAGCGATTTCGGGTCAATACCCATGCCGATGGCCTCCTGCGCTATGTTCAGGGTATACGTGGGCGTGCCTGTCATGGCATTTGCCTTGAGTTCGATGATTTTGTTCACCCTCCCCTTGGTATCGAGCGCGCCACCCGGTATAACCTCACATCCCAGTTTCTCCGCGGCGTAGTGTGCCTCCCAGAATGCGACGTACACGTTGTACCCGAAAGGAAGAAAGACCCTGTGTCTCGGCCTGAATCCGGCCATCCAGAGTATATGGCACCATGATTCAACCCTCCACTGCCAGCTCTCGTAGGTTTCGGGCACGTAGACCGGTCTACCAGTGGTACCACTCGTTTGTCTGAAAGTGGACACCTGTTCGATGGGTACTCCCAGAAGCCCGCCATACGGAAATGGCTCCACGTTCTCCTGCCACTTGCGCAGCTCTTCCTTGTACGTGAAGGGGACCTTTTTGATATCCTCGAAGGTCTTGATGTCCTGAGCGTTTAAGTCTTTAA
>DATKMQ010000013.1 GCA_035541755.1 Syntrophorhabdaceae bacterium | reverse complement strand
ACCAACCCTTTGGGAAAAGAGCTCGTGAGGTACTGTAATTTGGTTCCTGTTTGCGTAGTCATACTGTACATTATCGCACTGATTTACAGACATGTCAAGGTTATTCTGTATAATTGTGCTTATATGTCCAGTATACCTGTCCTCTGCTCCATTAATTTACAGAATAGATCTTCCTGAGACCATAGGGCATCCTCTGCTTATTCGGAAGCATTCATGGTTTTCATTATTGGGGCAGTCCAGCCCGACGTTTCGAGCATCGTTGACGCGCCATCAAGCCGTACTTATATTGGTGTTAAATAGAATAGATTGCACCAGTTCTCCATTTCAGAGGAAAGGAGTTCGACATGGCAAAGAAGGACCAAGGAAAGAAGAAGACCGGGAAAGCCACACAGGTCAATAGGTCGGCAAAAACTGTGAAGACGAAGGCAGTCCGTGCCAAGTCACCAGAAAGACCTGGGGTGAAGAAAACACAGCAAAAGGACACAACACATCTCCGAAGAAAACCGGGAACAACATTTACGCTCAGAGCGCCCCAAGCATCGCAGGTCTTTGTAGTTGGGTGCTTCAATGAGTGGAATCCCATGGCCAATCCGCTCGTCCAAGACGAGGATGGCACGTGGAGCTGCAGTCTATACGTAGAACCAGGAGAGCACGAGTACCGTTTTGTGGTGGACGGAGTCTGGTGTGATGATCCTATGAATATAATGCGTCGTTCCAATGAGTTTGGTACCCAAAACTGTATCATAGTCGTTGAAGGGTAAAGCTCTATCGGGACGTCCCGCGGCCTCAGGATTGAAACGCCCGTCCAGAATAATTCGTATGGATACGCTGCCCCATGAGAAGTTGTTAACCGATTTCCAGCCTGATTATGTTGTAGACAGCCCATTACCAAAATCTCTTCTTTCCGTTGATGCTCCATCAGGAAACACCGAATAAGAAATTGTAGAAAGTCCTGATTCAACTGTATAGCTCACCTATTGTTGCCTTCTATTTTCCGGGTGCGGTATACATCGTAATCGGGCACGAGCCGGTCGTAGTCGCTATCCATGAGCGGAGAGGAGATCATGAAATCAGCGGAGGCTCGGTTGCAGGCGATGGGGATGTTCCAGACAACCGCCATACGCAAGAGAGCCTTGACATCCGGATCGTGTGGGTGCGGCTCAAGCGGGTCCCAGAAGAAGATAAGGAAATCTATCTCTCCATCGGCTATCTTCGCCCCGATTTGCTGATCACCGCCCAGTGGTCCGCTCTGGAGTTTATTCACTTCGAAACCAAACTCCCGTTCCAACATCTGTCCTGTGGTTCCGGTAGCAAATATCTTGTGATGGGCCAAAAGCACCCGATTGTATTCCGCCCATTCGATCAAATCACGCTTCTTGTTGTCGTGCGCCACAAGCGCTATGCGCTTGTCGTGTTTCATGGTGATCTTCCTCTGAGTCATAGAGAACCTCCGTCTTTCATAAAAGAGATATTCTTGTTTTGGTGATTACAAGCAGTATACACAAAACTCGGCCCAAAGTCTAACGGAGAGACTCGGGCGGTTAAATGGGGCAGGTCATCTTCACGTATCGCTCTTTCTCACACCGGAGGGACGCCACGAAGGGGAGATCACCCCATGAGTCTCTTCCTCGGTGGCGGTAGACGCCCAAGTGATCTTCCGGTCACCGAACTTCTCGTTTACCGTGTCCATCGCGTGGAGCAGGTCTTCCCGGTGCTTAGAGTTAGACTCACCGAAGAGTGAGGACTGGATGGTGCTCCCGAAGGATGAGAGGGTAACCCCGAGGAGCCGTACGCTCGTGCGGAGACGTACGTTATCGAGGATAGAAAGGGCCGCTTTGTAAATAGTGCGGGTATCGTTCGTATGATCGGACAAGGTAGTCTGTTTGGAGAACGTCTTGAAATCGTTGTACCGTATGGTGAGGGTGATCTTTCTGCCCTGAAAGCCATATTTTCGTGCTCGCCGGCCAACCATCTCACTTAAGCGGAGGATCTCCCGTTCGATGTCTTGTCGCTTCCATATGTCATGAGAGAAGGTCCTGCTGTGTCCTATGGACTTGGGATCAGGGGTGGTGGCCTCTATGGGGCGCTCGAGTATTCCTTGACCCAAGGCCTTAAGATGCGCGCCCAGTACCCCAAACCTTTTTGTGAGAAGAGACAGGGGGTGAGCACCTAACTCCCCGCAGGTCGTGATACCCATTAAGGAGAGCTTCTCTTCCGTATGAGAGCCGATACCCCAGAGCTTTCTTACGGGGAGCGTATCGAGGACGGAGGGGACTTCCTCTGTGTCAATCCATCTGAGACCATCCGGCTTTGCAATATCGCTTGCAAGCTTGGCGATCGGCACATTGGGGCCAATCCCTATGGTACAGGTTATGCCGAGCTCTTGCTTGACTGTCTTCTTGATGGTTCTCGCGAGCTCTATCGGGCCCCCGAATAAGTGATGGGACTTCGTGATATCGAGAAACATCTCATCGATGGAGTATGTTTCCACATCAGGGGTGAACCGCTCGCAGATCTCCTCTAACCGGGCACAGACCTCACCGTACTTTGTGAAGTTACCCACAACGAAGATAATGTGCGGGCAGAGCTTCTTGGCTTTCGCAGGTGTCATGCCTGTTTTTACGCCATAGGCTCGTGCCTCGTAGGAAGAGGTCGTGATGACGGTCCGCTCCCCGGCGCCGGTTACGGCAATGGGCTTACCTCTTAAGAGAGGATTATCCTTTTGCTCTACGGAGGCAAAGAAGGCGTCCATATCCACACAGAGGATAATTTTAGACATGGATCATTATACACTGGCGGCCTGGAGAGGGACAAGAAGGAAGGATCGCGTGGGGGGGGGTGTCATCGTTTATTGCTTATCAGGGAACGGCTTCGCAATTGGTTCGCAACGGGTTGTTGCGAGCTTCTGGACATGTCCGTTGAGGCACTCTCAAGGCAAACCAAAAAGAAGGGGTGGACTGAACATATCCGGTTTATGCCTCAGACCCCGTATATTTCTTGAAGAGAGAACCTCCGGACCGGACAAAAGTCGTATTGGGGGGGTAGATTTGTATCCAGACCCGGAGGTATAGAGGCACGTGTGTATTTTTATGTACTATACACACCGCTATACTCCCCGTATATGATCTGAATCATACGGATACCCATCTCTGGGATCACATGAGATAAAAAAAGCCTCCGGGACCAGCCATGTTTGCGGAGTTGGTTTGGCTGAAAGACCCCCGGAGGAGAAGTAGAAGATCCTTTTGAGCTTGACGAGGGAGGCATCTTATCGATAACTCCCCCATGAAAAGGATCACTCCGGTCAAAAAACCCGAAGCTCGGAAGGTCCTGCCGAAAAATCGGGTATACCATGATCCCGGAGCTGTTTCAATGGATCGTTGAACGACCTTGGTCTCCAGTTCATGTCGGACACGGATGGATTTGAGGGGCGGGAAACAACTCTCCCTTTTTGACTGAAGTCCTTATTTTGCCCTTATTTCCTGGAGTAAACGCTTTCAAGCCGCAATTGTTGCATATTTTCATTGCCATTTTTAGATATGGCCTGTATGATAATAACCATACGAATAGAAAAGGCTTTCGTCTATCCGATTGATGGACGAAGGAATGCGCGGAAAGAACATTCATTATAGAAACGGGGGAGTATAATATGTTCAAGTCTTTACTTCTCGCTGCATTTATAACAACATTTGTGCTCAACGGTTGTGCTCCTCTCGTAGTTTATCCTACGTACAAAGACACCGTGAAGGTCTCAGTATCCGCGAACTCACCTCTCGTCCCTGTGGTGGCGGAGCGTCTTGGTGACAGCCAAGTTCTTGTGTCGCATGATTCCAATGCGGCCATTATGCTCCCCGTACTCTTTGGTCTTGGCGGTGTGGCGGTGTATGCGGCAGTTCAGGCAACACAGAGCACAACAGTACTAGACGCAAAATCAAACGTGCCAGACACAGAATCGAGCCCACCGGACACCGGAACAAGCTCAGCGGACACAAAATCAAGCCTCATGGTGAAGTTTGATTCAGAACTTTATGAGGCCTTCCTACGCAACGCATCTCGGGAGCCATATGCCTCCCGATACACATTCTCCGTCACCAGGTCCGAAAAACTGGAAGATATTTCCTTGCTTCCGTATGCCACCTTCCATGTATGGGACGACGCACATGCCTGGTTGTGGATCGAAGTTGTTGCGAGTTTTAAAGATGAATGGGGCGGCATGCACTTCAAGCACTATTGCAGCCGTGACGAAACGCGGGCGTTCTCGGGTAGTGGTGGCTGGACAGGCAACAACGGAGCCATATTCAGGAAGGCTACAGCACGGGCACTTGACCGAATTGCCGAAGTTATCCTTCGAGACATGCTTGGAGAGTGCACCAGGCCGACCGATCACAATAAGCAACAAGAAATCCAGTGGAAGCCGGTAGATGAAAAGAACCCGAGAACATCGACCATACTATGCGAAGGAACTGACTACTTTGTGATTGGGTCGTCAATTTACCTGCTTATCGTTGATCGTTCGTTAGAGCCCGTTATTCCTGGCCAGGAGCCCGGTCAGTGAGTTGGTCCGGCAAATGATACTGTTCTCTTCCGATAAACTGGAAAAAGCCCTTGTTTCTGGAAGTGTTGATTCTTGGCAGAAGACTAAATATGTAATTCTGTATCTTGCGATCGGGGCATTGTCTGGGGAATTCCCTTTACTCATTCACCTCATAGTGCCGACTTTCGGACCTGCCGCTCCTCCCTTCACCACATTTTTTTCGCTGGTACCCGCCGTACTGGCCACGGTAATAACGTGCATAGGAGTGAGAAAATGCTATGTTAGTAAATAGGTCTGCTGATGATCAGGATTTTGTATCGAGACTCTTTATTCTATATTTTCCTGCAGGCTTGAAAGTCTTTGCCGTCATAGTATTACTTATAATAGCAACAGCCGTGTTATCAGTCGAAAGTGCTTTCCCCCGCACATCTCGTGATATTACCGAGCTCAAGACGTATTTCGTCTATTTCCTGTATATTACGGTTCCGTTCATGACATGGCTATTTTTCTTTATTCTCTACAGATCATTTAAGAGACTTGCAGGGCTTATAGTTGAAGGAAATAAGGCTCCGAATGACGCCTTGCAATCGACAGCCGAAAAAACGGTTAATGGCGTTTACTGAGGAGGGATTTATGAAAACGTTTATGATCGTTCTTCTCGCAGCCGTGACTATTATACTCCCGTCAATTGTGCTGGGAGATGAGTCAAGAAAATGGCCTGACGTTAATCCGATTTACGCGAGAGAGACTGTTCTTCATTTCTCCTATCCTTTTGAGACTCATCAGATGTGTGAAATCCTCACGGTGAACAAAAAGATTGCGTACCTACTCGACTGTCACTTGGGGCATTACTTTTCCTGGGAGTATACGTACGGTCCCGATTTTGATTGCCGATTACGGACAGAACAGCCGGACACAGAGAGGTACAAGTTTAGTGATGAATTTCCTGCACTTTCATATGACAACCTGCTGTCCACTGCTCCGAAGCAGCAGGGTCCTCAAGACACTCGTGGAGAGTTTCTTTGGGGCCTTCTGCAGCCGAATTGCGCTCGTTACCCCGAGTATGGAAGGATACGGCATTTCAGACTACGCGGCATGGAGTTGACGCTCGCAATAAAACATGTGGAATTCGGTCTACGACTCAAGAACGACCCGCTGATGGATTACCGAACTAATACGATTACGAAGCTTGATCTGCAGGTTACGGTTAAACAGGACCCGGCCGCCCTGTCGCCGACGGCCGAGTGGACAAGGTATGCAGCTCCGCCATTGGCCCATCAACAGACGAAAGAAGGTTCGCACGATGATGCTCGTGATTGTAGCAAAGTACTGGTCCGACATGAGGGACAGCCGTGACGGCTGCAAGTTTGCTGGTAGTTAATCAAACCACGGTCTATGGAGTTCGATGAAAGTATAATGATATTTTCAGGTGAATAGATGACGACGAGAAAAACGATGGGCCTCGCTGTAGAGATTATAATAGTCGCGATGACGTGTGTTCTGTGTATTCTTGGCGCATACTTTCTCAGCGATGCCCTGCGTGTACCGGTAGATCCAGGGGTGTGGATCCTCGCGTCCATTATAATTTTTGTCAGCGTTCTATCCGGGTACTACAATCGGTTCAAGAAGCACATGCAGAGATCAGTTCAGACGGACCATGCCACCGAGAAGAAGACTATGGGTCTGTTTCCGGCGTCCGCAATAGGCATCGTTCTTTTCGCTGCATCCGTGTTTGGTATCTATTTGCTGGTAACGGCCTCATACGGATTCGGCATCGGCATTCTCCTGTTATCCGGTATAATGAGCCTTTTGTTTCTGAGCAAGTTGCGAGCCCGCTGAGGGAAGAAGGAAGATGGTTTGATCCGTCCCCTGAAAGATCCACTGCCGAAAAACGCATATCGCGGCAGGAGATAGTCCATCCGGAGCTTTACGATACAAGCGATAACAGGCTATAGACGCACGGAATTGGCTCAACCGGGGAGCTTGATTGACAAAGAAGAGAGAAAATACAGCTTTTGTGATGGTTTGTACACCGAAATAGAAGCTACTAAACATTGATGTGGTTTGCGATCGGAAAAGTTCAATAATCGGCCGTACCACACTATAAAGGATCACTACGTACGGAAACCCGACAGGTGTGATTGGACAAAGACTTCCTACTGGCTTACAATGCTGATTCTGGCCGATTTTGCAAAAATTCCCCTCCAAATGGTAACAATGGATATTTTCTATGTTGTATTTCTTAGAATGCAACGATATAATATTAAAAAAAAATAGAAGAATCGCCAGTTGCTGTATTAATTGCTAGGTCCTGACGAGGAGACGCGCAGTGACAAACGGGAACGATGAGGCGGAGAGAACGAGGATCTACGAAAAGACGAGAGAAGACTTACTTACTCGAGACTTATCGAATACAGAGAAGTACGATAATGCAATCCTCACTCTGTCTACAGGCGTCTTGGCCATTTCCTTGGCATTTATCAAAGACATAGTGCCTTTGGATAAATCCCAGTGCCTCTTCCTACTCAAGGCTTCCTGGTGGGTATTCGGACTTTCTATCGTTTCCACTCTCTTGTCGTACATTCTGAGTCACTTCGCAATAAAAAGGCAACTAAGATATGCCGAAAAGTATTATCTTGATAAAAAAGAGCGATATTTGAGGAAAAAGAACCGGCCCAAGACTTGGACCGAGTTCCTAAACTGGGCGTCAGGGGTACTCTTCATCGCCGGCATTGTGACCACAATTTGCTTTGTTTCGCTCAACCTTAAAGGAGGGTGAATTATGGAAAGAAATACTAAAAAACCTATCACCAAGGTCAGCAGCGCAGTCCAGAAAAAAGCCGCTACCATTCCTGATATGCAACCGGTCAAGCCTGGCTCTTCTAACAAACAACCCGGTACTCAAGGCTCACAATCTGGGGGAAGCACCGAAAAACCTAAAAAATAAGCTGGTATAAAAATTTGATTGAGTCGACCCGTTCGCGCGGGTGGTCAGCGTATGTTGAACATTTTGCTTATGAAAGTAGTTGTATTGATATATCATCAGCTAACGTCAAAATACCACTATGAAAATCCAGACGCCTGACAATCAATGGCTTCAGTATCTTCAAGATGCCTACCACCAACTGCTTTCTGCTGCTCCGTTCCCTTTTTCAAAACTGACGCCGTCTACCATCCCTGCGGTTTCCGGTGTTTATGTCATAACTGCAAAACTCGATGGAAAACATGTCCCCTATTACGTGGGCAGAAGCAAGAATTTGAGGCAGCGGCTATACAAGAACCACTTGATGGGACCTCTCACGAACGCACGTTTAAAGAAATACCTCATCAAGTCCGGCGAATGTGGGTCTTTGCACGAGGCAAAGGAATTCATAAAAGCATGCTGTTGGGCTCGATGGATTGGAGAGCCGGACATAAGAGTAAGGGGTGCAATTGAAGGCTACGTTACCGGAATGCTTTTCCCCAAGTATGGCATCTATGAGGAGCATTAGGCACATCGCGTCGGGAAG
>DATKMQ010000012.1 GCA_035541755.1 Syntrophorhabdaceae bacterium | reverse complement strand
CGGGACGAAAACGATTTCTCCCTGGCTTACTGTGGCAAGCACGAGGTGCCCTATGCCCTCCTTTGCTCCCATGGTAACAACGATTTCTTCATCGGGGTCTACGTCCACATCGTATTTTCTTTTATACCAGCCGGCAACGGCGACCCTGAGCTTACGGATGCCCCGGCTTACCGAATAGCGATGATTTCTGGGATTTCTGGCGGCCTCGACGAGTTTGGACACGATATACTTGGGCGTGGCGAGATCGGGGTTTCCCATGCCGAGATCGATGATATCCTCGCCGCGCCTTCTCGCCTCGATGAGCAAATCTCTAACTATGCCGAGAACATAAGGCGGCAGCCTTGAAATACGATAAAACTCATCCATGTGTTGAAAAATACCACAATAAGGCCCTCACGCGCAATAAGAAAAGGGGTAGCAGGATCGGCGCACTCTTCCCGTTCGTGTTGTTCATTTCAGTAAGACCGGACCCTGCTGATTCGAGTCGGACATCTATCATTAATCGGTGGATCAACATTCTGTTGACTTTTGCGCGCTGATTATCATAATATATTTAGCTTTTTTTCAAATAAAGGTAAGGAGCACGTTATGTATGCAATCATTGAAAGCGGCGGCAAGCAGTACAGAATTGAAGAGGGGAAGAAAGTGAAGCTCGAAAAGATCGAAGCCCCTGAAGGCGAAGAGATACGGATCAATAATGTGCTCACCATAAACGGGGAAAATGGAACGGTTGTGGGTCACCCCTTTATTGACGGCGCCTATGTAAACGGAAGGGTCGTGGCGCAGGGGCGTTTGAGAAAGGTGACCATATTCAAACATAAACGACGGAAAGACTACAAGGTCAAAAAAGGGCACCGTCAGTTCTATACAGAGCTACTCATAGAAAAGATCATAATGGAGGCGTAACATGGCGCATAAGAAAGCCGGCGGCAGTTCAAGGAATGGAAGAGACAGCGGAGGCCAGAGGCTTGGCGTGAAGATTTACGCCGGTACTAAGGTCAAGGCCGGAAATATCATCGTAAGGCAGCATGGGACACGGATACATCCGGGGAAGAATGTCGGTATGGGAAGGGACAATACCTTATTTGCTTTGATTGACGGGATCGTGAATTTTGATTCGGCAGGCGACAAGAGAAGGGCCCATGTCGATCCTATTTGATGAAATTTGTTGATGAAGCATCTATCTATGTTGAGGCAGGACGAGGCGGTCGGGGTAGTATAAGCTTCAGGAGAGCCAAGTTTATTCCGCGAGGCGGACCTGATGGCGGCGATGGCGGAAAGGGAGGGGACGTAATCGTAACCGGAAAAAGGGATCTGGCGAGTCTTCTCGATTTCAAATATAAGCGAAATTACAAAGCGGAAAGCGGTAAAGCCGGCGGAGCAAACAACAGAACAGGCAGAGACGGTTTGGATCGGGTGATCTACGTGCCGCTCGGAACCATCATCTACGAAGGGCCGGAATTATCTATTCTTTCGAGTATCACGAAGGACGGGGAGTCTTATGTCGTCGCACAGGGCGGACGGGGCGGCAGGGGTAATACCCGTTTTGTAACGGCGACGCACAGGGCGCCCACAGAACATGATGAAGGCGAAGAGGGCGATAAACGCGAGTTGAAACTCGTGCTCAAGCTCCTCGCTGACGTGGGTCTCGTGGGGCTTCCCAATGTGGGCAAGTCAACCCTCATCTCACGTTTGACCGACGCGAGACCCAAGGTAGGTGATTATCCGTTTACCACACTAACCCCGGCTCTCGGCGCGCTTAAACATCAGGAGAAGACATTTGTCATCGCCGATATTCCCGGCATTGTTCACGGGGCTTCGACAGGCAGGGGTCTGGGGCTCACATTTTTGAAGCACATAGAGCGAACTCAGATGCTTCTCATAGTTATCGATGCGTCCTCGCCCACGGTCAAGAGAGACTACGATACGCTGCTTAATGAACTGAAGGCGTATAACGGAGAGTTGCTCCGAAAACAAAGGATTATCGTGCTCAACAAGATCGATCTTGTTGCAGAAAGTATGCTCAAGGCATGGCAGATGTATTTCGACGAGAAAATGGAACGACATGTGGAGGTGAGTGCGCTCAAAGGCCTCGCGATAGGCGAATTGAAGAAACTCATTTCTACAAGCGCCACCGCCGGGGTCATGAAAGATTGCGCAAACTGACGAAGGGACACGATGCACAGGCTCAAGACAAATGAGATCCCCATCAAGCGACTCGTTGTGAAGATCGGAACGTCGGTCCTTGTCGACGATGGCAAGAAGATCGCGACCAGTAAGATCAAGGATATCGCCCGGCAGGTAAAAGCCGTCAAGGCCATGAATATTGACGTTATTATCGTCTCGAGCGGCGCCATCGCCTGCGGAATGGAAACCGTGGGCCTCGCAAAGAAGCCCAAAGAGATTGCGAAAAGGCAGGCACTGGCTTCCATCGGACAAGTACTACTCATGAAGATGTACCGCGAAAATTTTGAGAGAGAGGATATGAAAGTGGGGCAAATCCTTCTCACTCACGAGGACATCAAGAACAGGACAAGATGTATCAACCTCATGAATACCCTTGACACCCTTCTCACCATGGGCATCGTACCGGTTATCAACGAGAATGACGCCCTCTCATTTACGGAGATCAAATTTGGCGATAATGACAATCTTTCGGCGCTTATCGCTCAGATCGCCGACGCCGATATGCTGCTGCTTCTTTCCGATGTGGAGGGACTCTTTGACTGTGATCCCAACACGAACCCCCATGCCTCAATGATCCCGGTCGTTGCCAAGATCGACGAGGACATAGAGCGGGTAGCCACAGGTACGGGAAGCGAGAAGAGTGTCGGCGGTATGGCAAGCAAGCTGGAAGCGGCGAAAAAGGCGGGTTGGTATGGCATACCGACCAGAGTTGTCCTCGGGACGAAAAAAGACGTGATCGTGAAGGTGACCACAGGCAGCGAGATCGGGACTCTTTTTCTGCCCGAGCGTAAACTCGCGAGAAGAAAATGGTGGACCGCCTTTGCCTTCAAACCCAAAGGCACGCTCTATATTGACGCAGGCGCGGAGCGCGCGCTCGTCCATAACGGGAAAAGCCTCCTTCCGTCCGGGGTGGTCATGACAGAAGGCGCTTTTACGAGCGGCGAGTGCATCGAGCTCAAAAACGCACGCGGAGAGGTCGTCGCAAAGGGCATTACAAACTATTCATCGTCCGATGTTGAGAGGATAAAAGGTCTGAAAAGTGTTGATATAGAAAGGAAGCTCGGATATAAATACACGGAAGAAATTGTGCATAGAGATAATATGGTGATTATATGAAAAGAACCGATCACGCGCAAAAAGCGGAGGCGCTCGCGCAAAAGGCCAAGGCATGTTCAAGCATGCTCGCCCATGCGAGCACTAAGACGAAGAATGAAGTCCTTGCACGATTGGAGCAACTGCTTGCCAAGAAAAAGCCTTACCTTCTGACGGAGAACGAAAAGGATATAAAGGCTGCTGAGAAGGCCGGCCTGGCCAAGAGTCTCATCGACAGGCTCCGGATTGACGATAAGCTGATCCGGGAAATGCAGGGAAGCCTTCGTGACGTCGCAAACCTGCCTGACCCTGTCGGAGACATCGTGAAGACATGGAAGAGGCCGAACGGGCTCTTGGTAGGAAGGATGAGAATCCCCATCGGCGTTATTCTCATTATATACGAATCGCGGCCCAATGTGACCGTCGAGGCCTTCTCACTGTGCCTGAAAAGTGGGAACTCAGTGATACTGAAGGGCGGCTCAGAGGCTTACCATTCCAATCTCGCCCTTTACACGCTGATTCGTGAGGCCCTCAACAGCTCCGGCATCGACCCCGATGTCGTGCAATTCGTAGAGACCGCGGACAGGGACTACATCTATAGCCTGCTCAAAATGGATGAGCATATCGACCTTATCATACCGAGAGGAGGCGAGGCGCTCATCAGGAATATCGTCGAGCAATCGAGGATACCGGTGTTAAAGCATTACAAAGGGGTCTGTCACATCTTTGTGGACGAGTCCGCTTCATTCGAGATGGCATACGGTATATGTGTCAACGCAAAGGCGCAGAAACCTGCGACCTGCAACGCCATGGAGACGCTCCTCGTGCATGAGGCCATCGCAAAGGACTTCTTGCCACAGATGGCGCAGCGCTTGAAGGAGCAGGGCGTAAGACTCAAGGGCTGTCCGAAAACCGTAAGGATCGTTAAGGACATAGCCAGGGCAGAGGAGGCCAACTGGTATGAAGAATACCTTGATCTGAGACTGAACGTAAAGATCGTGAAAGACGTGGCCCAAGCCATCGCGCATATCAGAAAATACGGATCAAGCCACACCGAGGCCATTGTCACGGAAAACTTGCAGCGCGCCTGGATGTTTGTGAGGGAGCTCGATTCCTCGCTCGTCCTTGTCAATGCTTCTACGAGACTGAACGACGGCTTCCAGCTCGGACTCGGGGCCGAAATGGGTATCAGTACCACAAGACTCCATGCTTTCGGGCCCATGGGTCTTGAGGAGTTGACTATTACAAAATTCATCGCCTTTGGCGATGGCCAGCTGAGGACGTGAGGACACAATGGCAATCGGCCTGTTCGGAGGAACCTTTGACCCGATCCATGTGGGACATCTTCGTGTCGCAGAGGAGATCCGGCAAGATTTCTCCCTGGAGAGAATCTATTTCATACCCAGCGGAGTACCCCCACACAAACGAGGACGGGCGATTACGGATGCCGATGAGAGGCTCCGTATGGTGAAAGCGGCGCTCAAGGGCAACAAATTCTTCAGAATCTCTCAGGTGGAGGCCATAAGGCAAGGTCCTTCATATACGATCGACACATTGCAGCACTTCGGCAAGCGGTTCAGGGAACTTTACTTTCTCATCGGCATAGACGCCTTTTCCGAGATTAAGACGTGGCATCTCTATAAGGAACTGTTTCATCATGCGCATTTTATCGTGATGACGAGACCCATGGCCACCCGGAAGGCGCCCCTGGCCGAGCTTCCCCGATATCTTAAGAAGGACGTAAAGAAAGTCGGAGAGACCGTGTTCGAGCATGCATCAGGCAAGAACATTTACTTCCACGATATTACGCAGATGGACATTTCATCGACAAAGATAAAAGAACTCTTGAAGAGGCGCCGGTCGATAAGGTATCTTGTTCCCGCCTCCGTGGAGAGGATCATTATTGAGAGGGGGCTGTACAGAACATAAGTGGATGCCTTCGAACAAGCAGAAAAATGTGGTATGCTGGCTCAC
Organism: Syntrophorhabdaceae bacterium; assembly: GCA_035541755.1. Classification (NCBI taxonomy): domain Bacteria; kingdom Pseudomonadati; phylum Thermodesulfobacteriota; class Syntrophorhabdia; order Syntrophorhabdales; family Syntrophorhabdaceae; species Syntrophorhabdaceae bacterium. The sequence continues at coordinate 19,711 of DATKMQ010000012.1, read as the reverse complement.
GAAAAGAAAGCGAAAGATGTGGTCATCATGAAACTCGCGGATCTTACCGACCTTGCGGATTACTTCCTGCTTGCAAGCGGAACGAGCGAACGCCATGTGAGGACCATTGCGGACAACATTGGGACGGGAATGAAAGAGCGCGGGATAAAGCCCTCAAGCGTTGAAGGCTATCGCGAGGGACGATGGGTGATTATCGACTATCAGAATACCGTTGCGCATGTCTTTCTTGAACAGCTGCGCGAATTATATGATCTGGAAAGCCTGTGGATAGAGGCGAAAAGATATAGGATAGAAAACGAAAAAAAGTACGCAGAGGTGGAGAATGAAGAAAAAGGAACGTGACCTTTACCGAAAAAGGCTCCTGAAGATGAGGCAAGACATATTAAATAAGGCCAAGAAGCTAAAGGAAGATTCCTATAATCTCGGAACGGACGGCATTCAGGATATGGCTGATGCTGCGAGCAACACCTATACGGCCGATATCCTTATGAGTATCAGCGACAACGATCTTACCCTCCTGAAAGATATCGACAACGCCCTCGACAAGCTGGAAAAAGGTACCTATGGAATATGTGAAGAGTGTGAAGAGATAATTAGCGAAAAAAGACTTGAAGCAAATCCTGTAGCAAGGTATTGTATAACATGTAAGAGACAAATGGAGCAGAAGGGAATTTGATGGAATGAAGCTGAAGATAGTTGTTCTACTCTGCCTGCTGTTCAGTCTTTGTTATTTTTTCCTGTCCATATTGAACCCTGATCCGGTGAAGTTCAACTATTGGAGCGGGTCGCCCATTGAGATGTCGGTGGCGAGCTTCGTTGTCTTCTCCTTTATACTTGGGGTTATTGTATCCATCATCGTCAGCTTTTTCTATGACATCAAAAGCACGATCAACAGCTTCATAGCAGGAAGACATCAAAAGAAAACAGGGGAGTTCAAGGAACTGTTTGAGAGGGCAAAATCCTATGATATGCGGGGTGACCGCACCCGCGCCATAGAACAGCTTGAGAAGCTGACGAGACAGGCGCCCAACAGGGACGAAGCCTATGTGGCGCTCGCAGACATATATGTTTCCATGGAAGAGTACGATAAAGCACTGGAAATACTGGGCGTCGCAGAAACGAATATGGGTAAGAATGAAGTCATCCTGCTCAAAAAGATTCGGGTAAACCTCACGACCAAGGACTACGTAAAGAACGAACCTATCCTGAAAGAAGTATTGAAAATCAACGAATCGAATATCGATGCCCTGAGAATACTCAGGGACTTCTACGTGTGGAAGAAAGAGTGGAACGAGGCCTACGAAATTGAAAAAAGGATACGGAAATTTATCAAGACGGAAGATGAGAAGAGGCGGTTCGTGGGCATTCAGTACGAAAAGACGCTCGCCCTCTTCAACGAGAGATTTTCCCAGAACGCCGACAGGATAGTCGACAAGTTGAAAGAGCTTATCGCGGAAGATAAACGGTTTATCCCGACATATCTTCTGCTGGCTGAAGCCTACAAGAAGATGGACAAGTTAAATGAGGCAGGAAGGGTCTACGGGCGGGGCTATACAAAAACGGGCCACATCATTTTCCTCCTCAGGATGGAAGACCTTTACATCAACCGGGGAGACCCCGGGGCCATACTCAAGATCTACCAAAGGGTCTTAGACCTATCGCCCAGGGACCATCTCATCTCGTTTCTCTATGCGAGGCTGTGCCTGAGATTAGAGATGATCGACGAAGCCATCGATATGCTCAATACCTTGATCGCTGAAGGAGAAGACTTCAGAGGGCTGCACAGGGCCATGGCAGAAGCCTATATCCACAGGGGAGAAATGGAAGAGGCCGTATCGGAGTTCCGAGAGGCCTTTCCCATGAAAGAGGTCTATATACCCTTTGTCTGCACGAAATGTCAGGCCATAAAGGCCGAATGGACCGATTTCTGCGAGAGCTGTAACAGCTGGAACACGGTCAACGTGAAGAAGGAGGAGTTCCTCCATACCGATACCACCGAGCTGAGGGTGATATACGAAGGCGAAGACTGGAGTCAGGGAGAGTAGCATGATCGAAGATATTGCGCTTGCCAACGACAACAAAATCGTGTTTCTCGTCCTTGACGGACTTGGCGATATTCCCAACCCCTCCTTCGGCTACCAGACGCCGCTGGAGGCGGCAGAGAAACCGAATATCGACGCCCTCGCGTTGGAAAGCGGTGTGCTTGGCCGTCTGCTTCCTGTTGGCATGGGAGTAACTCCGGGAAGCGGTCCCGGCCACTTGAGTCTTTTCGGCTACGATCCCGTGACGCAGGAAATCGGTCGCGGTGTACTCGAAGCCCTGGGTCTCAACATGGACTTAAAGGACGGAGACATAGCGGCCAGGGCCAACTTCTGTACGGTGAAAGACGGAATCGTGACCGACAGAAGGGCGGGAAGGATCCCCACGGAAGAGACAGAGCGCCTCTGCGCTCTTATTTCCTCGAGCACCCCCGAGATCGAAGGCGTAAAAATCATCATCAAACCCGGCAAGTCCCATCGGTTCGCCATGGTACTGAGGGGCAGGGGACTTTCCGATAAGCTGACCGACGCGGATCCACACAAAGATAATAGACCATATGCGTACGCCACCGCAAAGGAGAAGAAGGCCGACTTTACCGTGCAGGTGATAAATACCTTTATCCGCAAGATTCTCGATCTTTTGAAAAATGAAAAAGCGGCAAATGGTGTGTTGCTACGCGGTTTTTCCGAGAAACCCAACATACCTCTTTTTCCTGAGAAGTATCGGTTGAGGGCGCTTGCCATCGCGACATACCCCATGTATCGGGGTATCGCCAAGGTCCTCGGCATGGACGTGAAACATGAGCCCAGAGACTATGGCGAGTCCATAAAGATCCTCAAAGAGAATTACCATGATTACGAGTTCTTCTTCATCCATATAAAAGAGACTGACCTTGCCGGAGAGGATGGAAATTTCCCCGAGAAGGTGAAGGCAATTGAGAGCACCGATAAGATCGTGCCTGAAATCATGAGGCTCAATCCGCAGGTCCTCGTCATCACCGGTGACCACTCCACGCCCTGCCCGCTAAAAGGACACAGCTGGCATCCGGTGCCTCTCATGATCGCAACAAAAACGGGCGAAAGAGACTCCCTCGCATTTCATGAAAAGAACTGCCTTATGGGCAGTGTGGGCACTATCTACAGTAAACAATTGATGGCCCTCGCACTGGCGCATGGAATGAAGCTCGACAAGTACGGTGCATAACCTCCTTAGATCAGTCCTGGACATCTTTTATCCCCTGTATTGCGGAGCATGCAATACGCCGGGAAGCGCGCTCTGCGAAACCTGCATAGATTCATTCCGGATTGTCGATCAAAAGGAGGCCTGTCCGATCTGCGGCAGGCCGATCGGCAAGACCATTCTCTGCGGTGCCTGCATGGAACAAAAGAGGACATATAGCCACGGCTACTTCGGGTTCTATTTCGAAGACAAACTCCGGGATACAATCCACGCTTTCAAGTTTCGAGGCAGAAGGGACGTGGGTCGATTGCTCGTGCGCCTGATCGAGGCCAAGATTCGCGGAATCGCTCACAGCTTCGATGTAATCGTTCCCATTCCTGTCACGTGGAGAAGGCTCATGGAAAGGGGATTTAATCAGTCTTTTATCATCGGAGAAGAGATCGCCAAAATTACGGGCAAAAGCATATACCCGTCGGTTCTCGTGAAAACAAAGAAAACCAGGGACCAGTATCTCTTATCCAGAGAAGAGAGAAGAAAGAATGTAAAAGGCATTTTCAGCGTGAGAAACGAGAGTAGCATCGAGGGCAAAAAGGTGCTCCTCGTAGACGATCTTTTCACCCCAGGATATACCGCCCGGGAGGCGTCCCGCTGTCTCATTGCGCGCTCTGCCGGCGAAGTAATATTGTTTGCGCTCGCCCGGACGCCTTCATGAAAAGAAGAAGACTACTTTTTTCCGCTATCCTTCTTTCCGCCATCGGCCTCATCGGCCTTGCCGCCTTCATGAACCTTCCCCGCTTCTTCTCCTATGTGATTAGCAGGGCGACAAACACCAGGGCGACGGTAGCTCGGGTCGAACTCGTGCGCGAGGGCACAAGTCTCGATATCCGAATGGGCGAAATCCGTCTGGATGGCGACGTCACGGGTGTGGTGAAGCGGTGCGATCTTGTCATCAATGTGGCCAAAGGCATCTATTTCGAAAATATCCGCGTAGCCGATTTTGATGCGATAGTCAACCCCATCGAGCGCCAGGAACGCCTCTTCACGTTTCCCGCGGAGCTTATCGAGATGAAAAACGGCGCCCTCACCGTTTCCGGACATTCCGTGGGGATCGACGATGTGAAGGTATGGAACGTGAACATCGGAGACAAGCTTAAATTCGAGGCACATGTTCACAACGGAGACTACATCGGAGCCGTGGAGATTCGAGGGGAGGGCACGTACAACAAGCGTTTGACGGACCTCAGAGGAGATATCGAATTTAGCTCCTTTAATCTTGCAAGGATCGATAAGATTCTCAAGGGAACCGTGAACGGGGCCGGCACGATTGCCTTTAAGGATAATGTATTTACCTATGAAGGGAAGGCTGTCGCGAGCGGCTTTGAACTGAGCGACACGTGGCTTGATAAGCCCCTGGCCATTGATAAGGTTCAGGCCGAAGTATGGCTCTCAGCCGAGGCCGGCACCGTAGATTTGAAGATTCGTGAGGCGTACTATAAGCAAACCCCTCTTACCTTGAACATCCGTCTTGATCACTATAAATATGCATCCCTCGAGCTCACGTCAGATTATCTCGATGTCGAGGACGTAGCCCATTATGCCACTTCGGGATATTCGCTCAAGAATGTCTGGGATGCCCTGAAAACGGGTAAAGTGAGGGCCGTAATGCTGCGCGATGAGTATAAGGGTCCCACCACAGCGGAGCTTGAGATCAAGGACGTCGGGCTATCCTACAGGGACATGTATCTCAACAATATAAAGGGGCGGCTTTCCCTTGATACGTCGCGGGTGAATATCTCTGACATCCAGGGAACATATAAAACAAGCGCGTTTAACGGGGTAAATGGAACCATACCGTATAACCGGGACAAAGCCATAAAGGTAAGCGGCAGATACACATTAAACCTTAAAGACATGCCGTCTTTTGTTGACCTCAAGGGGCTTCGTTTTTCAGACGGAACCACGGGCGGCTCTGCGGAGGTGGAGATTGGTCGCGGCTCGAACGCAAACATTCGCGGTTCGGGACAGCTTACCGGCGGCAAGGTCAGTTGGAAAGAGACGGCTTTTTCAGCACACGGCTCCTACAAATTCTTAAACGACGAGGTGACCTTTGATCCGCTCATTGTGGATAAGGAGGGCACAACTCAGCTTATGTGCAAAGGCACAGTAGGTGAGAAGAATCTCGATTTCACGGTCAGGGGCATGCTTGACACCGGACACATTCGTCCTTTTGTTAAATTGCCTATTCGGACTACCGGGATACTCCAAATCGACGGGAGCTTCCGATTCGACAACGGCCTTCTCGCTGCAAGGGGCGACGTGAATATGGACGACCTCGCTTTTGAAATACCTCCATACGTGAAAAAGGAAAAGGGCGTGAAAAGTCAGGCCAGAGTCAGCTTTTCAAAAAAGGAGACTGACGTCGTGGTCGATGACTTTACGTATCAGCTCGACATTATCAGAGTGAGCGGAAAGGGCGTGATAAAGGATTTAAGAAAGATCGATGCACAGGTCTCTCTCGATGCCCACGACGTGGGACGGGTGGCGGATATGTTCTTTTTGCCTCAAAAAACCACGAAAGGAGACGTATCGCTCAACGTGGCGGTCAAGGATCTTCAATTCCCGCTTGAAAAACTTCCCAATATGACGGGCTACCTGAAGATAGAGGACGGCTCTCTGCGCATACCCGGCTTATCAAACCCCCTCGACCGTATGAACCTTCTGGTGGATTTCCAGGGAAGCTCCTACGATCTCCAGGTGAATGGGCTTGCCTGCGGGACAAGCGAGGTCAAGAGGGGCAGGCTCCGCATTAACGGCCTTGAAAACCCGCAATTCTCTCTGTCACTCGATATGGACCGTTTTGATCTTCGGGATTTTGCAGGAGGCAGGCAACACGGAAGTCTCCTGATACCTCAGAATAGCATTCTCGCTCGTGCAAATGGAGACCTGTCTCTTAAGGCACGTGAGGCCGTGTTTGGAAGGGTAAACGTTAAGGATTTGGATATCACGGGCGTCATGGTCGATAGAAAAATCAGCATTTCCGAATGCAGATCGGCCATATTTGACGGCCGTACGGAACTGGAGGGCATCGTTGATCTGTCCGGAAAATCTCCCTATGTTTACGTGAACGGCAGGCTTGACAGGATAAAGAGCGGCCCCCTTCTCGAAGCGCTGGGTAATACCTCTGAGGATATCGTGGGTAGCGGCTTCATATATGGTGACCTCAAATCTGAAGGAGACAACAGGACGGAACTCATCGGTAACTTAAGCGGCAATGTAACCGTCTACAGTGAAAACGGCATTATCAGGAAATGGAACCTGCTCTCCAAAATTTTCGGCCTGCTCAACGTTTACGATCTTCTCAAAGGCAAAGTGAATTTTAACAGGGAAGGCCTGAAATATAACAAACTCGGCGGCGCATTTGCCGTGAATAAAGGCGTGTTCAACACCACGAATTTCCTTCTCGATAGTTCCTCAATGGTCATTACCGGTAAAGGCGATCTTAATCTGAATAAGAAGGATGTGAACGCCACGCTTCAGGTATCTCCACTTATCGCTATCGATCGTACGATCGACAAGATCCCGATTGTCAGGAGCATCCTGAAACAGCGGGGGAAAGGCTTTTTGTACGTAACCTATAATGTAAAGGGGCCCCTTATTGATCCGGATATCACACCGAGCCTGACAAGCACTATCGGCGGCAAGGCCCTCGAGATCCTGCGGAACATCCTTGTTCTTCCCAGGGAGGTTTTTGAAAAATGAAAATTGGGATCATCGGCGCGGGCAAGGTCGGAATATCCCTTGCCTATACGTTGAAACACAAAGGCTTCGATGTCACGGCGATCTCGGACAGGCTCGCATCCTCGCTCGATCAAGCGAGGACGTTTTTGGGAAAGGACATACTCTATACGGATAGCAACGTGTCCGTGGTGCATGCCTCGGATGTTGTTGCCGTTACGACACAGGACAGGGCCATTCAGGGGGTGGCAGAAGAGATATATGAAAAAGCGAAAAGCCTCGAGGGAAAACTCATTTTTCACACGAGCGGGGCCGACCCGTCTTCTCTGCTTAAGCCCCTTGACGAAAAAGGGGCTCTTCTCGGTTCGCTTCATCCTCTTCAGACGTTTCCAGACATTAAGAGCGCTGTGGCCGTTCTGCCTGAGACCTGCATCTTCGTTGAGGGAGACGAGAAAGCCCTTGCCACGCTCTCGATTCTCGGTGAACATTTAGGGGCCAGGGTTTATACCATCGCAGGTGAAGACAAGGTACTCTATCATCTGTCAGCGGTTTTTGTCTGTAACCTTCTGTGCGCACTGTTCTATGCCGGCCGTGGTCTTATGGACAAAATTAACGTGGACTTTGCACCATTCCTCCCTATCATCAGGGCGACCCTCAAGAACATCGAGAGCAAGGGCCCCCTTCAGTCTCTCACCGGGCCTGTGGTGAGGGGCGACGTGAAAACGGTCAAAGCCCACCTCCAATCCATGAAGGGTATGGAGCTCAACACGAAGGTTTATAGAGCACTTTCAGAGGTGGCCTGTGAGATGGCGAGAGAGCGAGGCGCGATCAGTGAGGACGTGGTTCAGGCTTTGCTTGATGCCCTCAATGAAACGTGATGCATGACACCAACCGATCGCGCAGTCAAGGCGCTCGCCACGACAAAATTCCTCCTCGTTATTACCGGTGCAGGAATTTCTCAGGAAAGCGGTGTTCCCACCTTTAGGGGAAAAGACGGATTATGGCAAAACCACCGTGCTGAGGACCTCGCCACTGTTCAGGCCTTCGAGCGCGATCCCGTAACCGTATGGAAATGGTATGACTTCAGAAGGGCCATCATCAGCAAGGCGGACATAAACCCGGGGCATAAAGCGATCAAAGCGTTGGAAGAGGCCTTTCACGATTTCCTGCTTGTTACACAGAATGTGGACGGGTTGCACGCCAGGGCGGGAAGCACCCGTATGGTCGAGATTCACGGCAACCTTTGGAGGGTGCGGTGCGTGAGAGATTCGACAAGGTCGATGCTCACCGAGGTGCCGCTTTCTGTCATTCCGCCGCTATGTGCATGCGGGGCATTACTCAGGCCTGACGTGGTCTGGTTCGGGGAATCCTTATGTTCCGACGCACTGGATCGGGCGATACGAGCCGTTGAAATGTGTGACACCCTGATCGTGGCGGGCACGTCCGGTGTGGTTTATCCCGTGGCCTCCTTTCCAGAGATGGTGAAACACCACGACGGATTTGTCATCGAGATCAACACGGAGCCCACGCCGCTCTCCGCCGTTGCAGATGTATCACTCTACGGAAGGTCGGCGCAGATACTTACGGAACTGACGAGCCGGCTTGGCCTCTAGCCGGCGCTTAACGCCAAACACTCTTGCACATCAGCCCACGAATACTTAATTTCAAAACCAGGGGTGAGATCCTAAAAAGTATCGATCCGTTTACAAGGAGGTCCCTATGAAATACCGAATAATAACGGTCTTAACCGTGTTTGCCATGGTTGTTTCCACGGGCATCGGAAATGCGGCTCCCAAGGTTGCAGAAAAGACCGTGACCTATAATGCGGAAGGCACGGTGTTAGAGGGGTATCTGGCCTACAACGGAAATATGAAAGGTAAGCGCCCCGGGGTGCTTGTGGTCCCGGAATGGTGGGGGCTCAACGACTATGCGCGCATGCGGGCACGAATGCTCGCCGAGCTCGGATATACGGCCATTGCCGTGGACATGTATGGCGACGGCCGGGTTGCTAAGACGCCCCAGGAGGCGACGCAATTATCGTCTGAGGTTATGAATCATTTCGAGACGGGCAAGGCGCGTTTTTTGGCCGCCATGGATCTTTTGAAATCGCAGCCCACGGTGGATCCGTTGCAGATCGCAGCCATCGGTTACTGTTTCGGAGGTGGAGTGGTGCTCAACATGGCGAGACAGAGTGCGGATCTCAAAGGGGTGGTAAGTTTTCACGGGAGCCTGACCGCGGTTCGACCGGCGGCTTTCGGGCTAGTCAAGGCCAGGATACTCGTGCTCCAGGGAGACGCCGACAAATTCGTGCCCGCGCAACAAGTGGAACAATTCCAACAAGAAATGAAGGCCGCCGGTGCAGACTTCAGGGTCATCCTGTACCCAGGGGCCATGCACAGCTTTACTAACCCGGAGGCTGACAACTATGCTAAGGAATTCAATATGCCGATCGGGTATAATGCGAGCGCCGACACGAAGTCCTGGGCTGAGATGAAAAAATTTCTCAAGGAAATATTCAAGAAATAGAGGGATACTGCTTTAATACACCAGCGAGCTTTTCTCGTCCGTCACGGCGGACACTTTGCACAGATCGATCTAAACTGCATGGTGCTTAAGTAGCGGTCCCCCCGGTCAGGAAGGAGCACGACGATGGTGCCGTGATCGATTTCAGAGGCAAGCTTCAAAGCCACCGAAGCGGCGGCTCCGCTCGATGTCCCCACGAATATGCCTTCCTTCTGAGCGAGGAGCCTTGTCATCTCAAAGGCCTCCCCGTCTTCCACCATGTATTTGGCGTCGAGCCGAGCGGGCCTGTAGATGGCCGGGACTATGGACTCGGTCATGTTCTTTAATCCCTGGATGGTGTGGCCCATGACAGGTTCAACGCCCACGATCCTGACATCGGGTTTTTTGGATTTCAAATAGCTTCCTGTGCCCATGAGTGTGCCTGTAGTTCCCATGCCGGCCACAAAATAGTCGATATTCCCGTCGGTCTGTCGGTATATCTCCGGACCGGTTGTCTCGAAATGGGCGAGTACGTTGTCGGGATTCTCATACTGGTTTGGCATATAGTATTTTGCCGGTTCCTCTTGAAGGAGCGTGAGCGCCTTTCGGATGGCGCCGTCGATATTTTCCTTGGCCGGGGTCAAAAAGACTTCTGAGCCCAAACCCTGAAGAATGAGCCTTCTCTCCGTGCTTACACATTCAGGCATACAGAGTTCGACCTTGTAGCCTTTTGCGGCGCCGATCATGGCGATAGCGATGCCCGTGTTGCCTGAAGTCGGCTCCAGAATGATCCTGTCTTTTGTGAGCTCTCCCCGTTCTTCTGCCTTGTTAATCATGTAGAGGGCCGGCCGGTCCTTTACTGATCCTCCGGGGTTGCATCCCTCGAGCTTGCAGAGAACCCTGACGGACCGGTTACGGTTGATGTTCTCAAGTTCTACGAGTGGCGTGTTGCCTATTGCCTGCAGTATATTCATGGGCTTACCCTTCCCAAGCAATTTATTACGAAAAAAAGCTTACCAGAATAATCCGAGTTGCACAAGAGAAAGAAAACCGATGCGTGAAGGATAAAGTCGCCCGGCAGCCCTCGCCACTAATATCTGAACACGCCCCCCTCGTATATGACGATCTTTCTGCCGCTCGTGAGATGTGCCGTGACGATCTTGTCCTCGGTATTTACGAGGTCCCAGTGCAGGGCAGAGTCGTTAAAACCGAGCTTCTTCTTCAAGGCAGGTGTCATTTCTGCCGGATCCCCGTTATACGTATCTGTATAAGACGCCCCGAGCGCAACGTGGCAGTTTCCGTGTTTTCCACCGAAGTTTTCATCGAAGAGGGTGTCGGCCATGAAGCGATCGATACGTGAAAATCTCCTGTCGGTCAGGGAAAATTCTCCGACACGCGATGCACCCTGATCCATCAGGAGTTGTTTTTGTGCGAACTCCCCGCCGACCTTTGCTTCAACGGTTGTTGCAACGCCTTTGACGAACCTGAGCCGGACCCCTTCCACGTAATTTCCGGTCCTGAAAGATGGCAGGTTGGCGAAATAGGTCCCTTGCGTTCCGCGCCAATCGGGCGAGAAAAAGAGTTCGAAACTGGGGATGTTATGGCCGGATACGCCTGCCCATTTGCGCCTTTCTCCCGGTGTAACAGTAAGATCGATGTTTCTTGATTCCATGTGAAATGATTTGACCTTCAAGGAGTTCAACCATTTCTTAATCTCCGTTACGTTTGTGTGGATGGCCCTCCATTCAGCCACAGGGTCGGGCCGGTCAAGGTAACAGGCCTTGATAATCTGCTCCGTGTACTGAGTAAGCGATGCCTTTGCCTGTCTCGCTAATTCAGAGGTCGGCAGCGTACAAAGCGTCCAGCTATAGAGCCTCTCTGCTTCGCGTTTATCAAGGATGTCCCTAAGCGGCTTTCGTGAAACCAGGACCTTTCCGATCTTCATGGGGTCGATGTCTTTGAGGTGTGTGAGTGAGGTGGGTGCCCTCAGGAATATTCTGCCATGTATGTTTTTGTAGAGTTCTTTTTCGCCGGGGGGCCAGAAGGTGAGCTGTTTCTCGTTACCCTTTCGAAAGAAATTGTACTCCATGCCGAAGGTGAGCCCCAGACGCTGGATGGGGTGCATGCCAAGATCGAGTATTTTTCCATAGAGAATCTCGGCGAGATTTAGCGCGGGCAATTCATACTGAAGCAGGATAATCTCGTTTTTCTTGAAAGCACGTTTCTTCGCTGTTGCCAGTCCCCAGAGAAGGACGTCCGCGTAGCGGTCAAGCGCCTTATCGCTCAGCATTTCCCTTCTTCCTCCTTGCCGTCGAGAGTAGCCCGTACAAGACGTCGGCGAACCGCTTTCTCGCCCGAAACCCTGTCTCTTCTTTGACGAAATATCTCGGTTCAAACTGCGACACTATGGAGCTTAATGCCTCCTGATTGCCGGCCCAGTTGAGAAGCTTCATGAAATCTTCCAGCGTGGAGAAATCGTTGTTGCCGAACAGGAATTCCCCACACTTCTTACAGGTATAGCCTTTGAACCAGAGCGCCATTACAGGTGAATCGGGATCATATTCATGCCAGCATTCCCCCATAGTTTCCGTGAGAAATCGATCCCTTTCCTGATTTGGAGCGATTTTTGGCACGATGAATTTGAGTTGCATCTTGCGTGGTCCTGCCATTATTAATATCATATTTTGACCTCTTTATGTAGGATGCTCATCACACCTCTTTATTCTTCCGTGAGGCAACGTCAAATTGTCTCTCGCAAGGTCTGTTGTTGTGCGTAAACGACCCCGGTCACGGACTGATTTATCTTGACAAATCAAGGCATTGTGTCATATATCAATTGTCCGTGGCGGTGTAGCTCAGATGGTTAGAGCATGCGGCTCATATCCGCAGTGTCCGGGGTTCAATTCCCTGCACCGCCATATGCATTCTTCATAACGATATTCGGATGGGTCATCTCCTGCCCGGAGTACGAAAGGGATCATATGGATCATGTTTCGCCAAAACGCAGCCGCTGTGTGAGCAACGAGGGTCGAAGGCTCCTCTCTCACGTGCTCCCCGTCTTCCTTGTTCTTCTGGCTTTTTCGATCCTTGCCATGACCGCTCCCCCTCTCACTTTCGCTGCCTCAAAAAAGGCGAAGCCCGAAGCAAAGCCGGTCCAGAAAGAAAAAGATATTGTCATCAACGATGGGAACCTCAAGGCTTACCAGAAAAAAGTCGAAGATTTCGTGAAAAAGGGCGATTTTGATAATTCCCTGAGCATTATGCTCAGGATACACGATTATGCCGACGACGTACTCTCCACACTAAAGGCTGTGAAGGCGCAATACGAGAAGGCGGTGGGTGATCAATCTCTGCCGCAGAAAGACAAAGAAGATCTCTTCATCAAGCTCACACGCATCGGTGAATTGATGCCACGATACGCCACACTCTACAATTCGTCTACCTTTAATCTTGGATATCTCTATGCCAAAAGAGGGGAAACAGAGAAGGCAAGAAAATGCCTCGTCGAATTCATGCAGACAGCGCCCTTTTCAACCGGCCGTGATTCGCAGTGGATGAAAGCAAAGGCGCTCCTTCTGGAACTCTACGGCCTGGAAGGCGAGTTCTAACCGGCAGCTCAATCGCTCGCCCGGGTGGGATCGCCCGCCACGAACCCGGCAAAACCCGGTCAATAAGACCCGAGGTCACCCGTGATAGATAGTACACAGATTGGGCTCGCGGCGATTGAAGAACTCGGCATCCGCTCTTCCATAAGAAACCTTGTCATCGAAAGCGCAGCATCCCCCTGGTCCGAGAAGATCATCGTAGACGGCCGGGATCCCTTTGATGTGAAGGCCACGATCTGGCATGACGAAAAGTTTATTGCGGCGAGAATCTACAGGCTTCTTCTCTACGTTGCCGATGTGTTGAACCCGGCCTTTCTCTACAGTGAAGAGCACGTGCCGGACAGATGGAGAGAACCGTCAGTCAGGAGGCGATATAACCAAATCTGGGCGCTCGCCGTTGACAGCCGGATTGAACGGAGAGGCATGGAAAACTTCTACGACAAGACGCTCAGAAGAAACCTTTTTTGCGAGATGGAGACGGGGCATGCGAGAGAGAAAGCCGCGGCGGTTTTTGAGGTGCTCTGGAAAAAAGATTCCTTTAGCTTCCCCGAGATAATAGACCACTCCCGAAACCTCGATATGCTGCTTAATCGGATAGAGATAAAAGCCGCACCCGATGGATTTGAGCTTGACATGAGAGTGAATCTTCGAGCGCCCTCAGTTAAGGGACATCTGCGGAGACTTTCATCTGACAGGCTTCTCCACATTGTCGATGAACTCATAAGATATATAACGCGCAATTGCAAAGATACGGCCGTAGAACCTTGCTATTACGGGATCCTCATCCGTCACCGTGAGAATGTCTTCATTGAGCTTGCGCCGCTTACGCCCGAGCTTCTCTTTGTCTCAGTCTTTGACGCCTTCTCGGCAACATTCAAGACACACTTGATTGACGAATCGAGCGACATCTCAAAACTTACGACCGTGATTCGGGAGATGTACAATAATATGGCCCCCGAAGAGCGGCAACTATAACCCCTTCCTATTCTCTTCGAAGCCGCTGCAGGGCAAGACCGAAGGTATATTCGTAGAGATGAAGACCCTTACTTACCGCCGTGATGGTCCCGTCTTCCACGCCGATCTCCTGACACATGTATTCCTTGAGAAGCTGAATGGCAGCGAGGTTTGAGGGAAACCCCGCCCAGAGGTCCCAGCTTCTAAAATAGAGGACAAAGTGGAGCCTGCCGTTCATGAGCCGCGTATCGATAAGGCGCAGGCAGGGCGGGTCTTCGAGCATGATGTCCTGAGGCATGCCTATTTCCATGATCGCCTGGTTCGTCCCCTGTTTTCCCTTCTTATAGATCTCAATCACTTCCTGCACGGGGTTAAGACCCAGCACATGCTCCTCGCCGCCTAATACCACCTTGGGATTTGTAAGCCTCTCACCGTATGTGTAGAGTTCGTTCTCGGCCTTCTTGTCAGTCATGAGATATTGGAGATATTCCTCAACGTATTCCATGGATGTGGGCGCAGGAATGCCGAGCTCTGACGGGATATCGGGTATGAGCGGATGGGTCCCAGGGTATTTGATATGGGCCATGACAAGATCAAACTCGCGCCGTTTGTGGCCCTCGAAGGAGCCGCGGTCGATGACGTATTCGTGAACCCCATCCTGTTCGAATATCCGATAGATACACTGGAACCAGGCATCCGGAAGGTCCCTCGCTTCCACGTAGACAGGCTTCATTTCTCCTCCCTCAGTGCTATCTTTCCCATGCGGCCTAAGATATTATCAAAAAATTTGATAAAGAGCACGAAAAAGTATTAGATTAACTGGACGGGAGGTCCGAATGTTCGTAAAGCAAATCGAAGTAGGAAATATGGCCATCTTCGCCTATCTCGTCGCCTGCAAGGTGACAAAAGAGGCGCTCTTCATTGATCCTGCGGCAGAGACCGAACGCCTGCTTAAGGAAGCGGAAAGCAGGGGATACGTCATAAAATACATTGTCAACACGCATAGCCATGGCGACCATACTATGGGCAATAAGAGGATGAAACAGGCCACCGGTGCCAAAATCATCATCCACGAAGATGACGCCGAGGGACTTATCCATCAGCCCCTGCAGCTCATCGCCGCACTCGGCGGAGAGCCGTCGCCGCCCGCCGATATCACCGTGAAAGATGGCGATCTCATTACCATCGGTGAGACGTCATTAAAAGTAATTCATACGCCGGGCCATTCCCCTGGTGGTATGTGTCTCTACCACAACGGCATGGTTTTTACCGGCGATACCCTCTTTGTGGGCGCCGTGGGCAGGACCGACCTCGGAGGCGGTTCATGGGATACGCTCGTATCGTCGATACACACCAAGCTCTTTACTCTCCCGGACGATACGATTGTGGCCCCCGGTCATAATTATGGTGATACCCCGAAAAGCACTATCGGGCGGGAGAAAGTCTACAATCCTTACGTGGGACAGAGAAGTGGTTATTAGAAAGTTTTTTGTTCTCCTGTGCGTCGTTGCGCTCCTCTTATGTGCCTGCCAGACCAAGGCCCCCCGGCCACAATCTACAACAAAGGCCGAACCCAAAGTCGCCCTGGTCCTCGGAGGGGGTGCGTCTAAAGGGTTTGCCCACGTGGGTGTGATTCGTGTGCTCGAACAGGAAAAGATACCTATCCACATGATTGTGGCAACGAGCGTGGGAAGCCTGATCGGGGCGCTCTATGCATCGAACCCGGACAGCTTTCAGCTCGAGTGGGCCGCTTCCAAAATAGAACGGGGTGACATCCTGGATTTTTCTATCGTCGCCTCAAAACTCGGTCCCGTGCAAGGCACAAAACTCGAAGCATTTGTGGAACAGAACACCAAGGCGAGAAGGGTCGAGGATACGCGCGTACCCTTTTATCCTGTGGCCACAGACCTGAATACCGGGGAAACCGTCACTTTAGAAAAAGGGGCCCTTGCCAAAGCGGTACACGCATCTCTCGCCATACCCGGGATCTTTGTGCCGGTAATGTTTGGAAACCGGATGCTCGTTGATGGCGGGGTCACAGACAACGTGGCCTGCGATATCGCGCGATCCAAAGGCGCTGACATAATCATCGCCGTGAACCTGCAGCGGGATATAAAGGATAACGACATCGAATCTGCCATCGATGTGATCGCCCAGTCGATCAATATCATGATGCACGAGAATAACAAAACCAAGGTGCGACAGGCCGATATACTGATCGAGCCTGATACCAAGGGCGTTTCCATGTTTGATTTCTCTCAAAAGAAACTGCTTATTGAAGAAGGGATCAAGGCCACACAGAACGCGGTGCCAAAAATCAGGGAAGCCATCGCGCGATTCAAGTGAACCCTTTCGGCGAAGCGTGCGCCTGTAGCGTCGTGATGTTACAGCATGGTTAAGGGCCAGGGTGGGTGAGCGTTGACGGGTTTCGTCCTCAAAAAGATCCTTACCATCATTTTGTTGCCTGTAGGTCTTATCGTAGTGATCCTCATCGTTGCTGCCCTGTTTATGAAGAAGCGGCTCAAGATTTGCGTGATCGCGCTCGCGGTCCTGATCTATATGCTGAGCATCGACCCTACAGCCGATCTTTTCATCGTACCCCTCGAGGACGCACAGCGGCCGGCCTCTTTGGAAGAGGTCAAGACCGGCGATGTCTACGTTGTGCTCGGCGGAGGGATAAACGAAAACGCGCCTGATATCAATGGAGTGGGCATGATCGGGTCGAGCGCCCTGGCTCGGATCATAACGGCGTACAGACTCTACTTGATAGCAAAAAAGCCGATCATCTTTTCCGGCGGCATGGTATTCACCAAAACGCCGGAGGCAGAGGTGGCGAGGAGGTTTCTCGTCTCATTGGGGGTTGCCTCTCAGGACATCATCATGGAAGGAAAGAGCATGGATACCTATGAGAACGCCCGGTATGTGAGAGAGATAGCCGACAAGTATCAATTCAGAAAGATCGTGCTCATCACGAGCGCTTACCACATGAAAAGGTCTTATATGCTCTTTAGCAGGCGTTTTACGCAGATACTCCCATTTCCCACGGATTTCAAGACGTCACGCGGCCCTTACGATCCCTTGAGTTTTTTGCCCAGCGCCGAAAACCTTGCACTGGTGGAGACTGCGATGCGAGAATACATGGGTATCCTCTTTTATACCGTCAACCCTTGAGACGAGAGGGGATTACGTCATCGATACAGTCCTTGTTGAAAAGGGCCATGATTAGCCTGTCCACCCCCACAGAGGCGCCTGCATAGGAGCCGCGAAGCATGGACAGCGCGTGAAGAAAGCCTTCGTCTATATCGAAAACGGCTTTACTTTGACGTCTTCGTTCGTTCCGATCGTCAACAAAGCGTTTTTTCTGGATAGTCGGATCGATGAGCTCCGTGTATCCATTAGCGATCTCGATACCTCTGATATAGAGCTCGAAACGCTCTACCTTGGTCGGGTCGTCGGCCTTTTCTTTGGCCATGGTGGAGATTAACCGGGGCCAATCCTTGATGAAATAAGGGGCGCGCTTCGGCATGGCGGTTTCCAGTTCCTGAACGTAGAGCTTGAGCAAAAGGCCGAGCGCATCGTCGTGCTCATCGATGCCGGAAAAACCCCTCATCTTCATCCGTTCAAAGAGCTCATCCCGACCTAAATGAAAAGGGTCTATGCCGGTCTTGTCGCGAAAAAGCGTTTCCAGGTCATAGACGTCAAATTGTTTTTGAAGCTCCTCCCTCTCTTTAATCGCGAGATCGCGTGCCACATGCGAGACGAGCTCATTCGTCTCGCTCATCGCCTCCGTGTAGGTGCCCTCCCGATACCACTCGAGCATGGTGAATTCTGTACTGTGCACCTCCTGATGGTCCTCCACGCGGTAGACCTTGCATATCTGAAAAATCCGCCTGTGTCCCGTGGGCAAGAGCTTCTTCATGCCCATCTCGGGCGAGGTATGGAGGAAGAACGGCCCCTTTGTGCCCACAAAGACGTAAAGAGGGTCTATGTTGGGATCGTTTACAGCCGTTCCCATGAGGTTTGGCGTCTCTACCTCGATATATCCCCGGTCGTAGAAGAAGGTCCTCATACTTCTTAGAAGATCATGTCTTTTCTGCAGTATATCGAATGCTTGCCCGTTGTTCATTTATTGCAATTTATACTTCAAATCGGTATACTTTGTCCACGCCGCGGAGAGGTGACCGAGTATGGCCGAAGGTGCTCGCCTGCTAAGCGAGTGTACGGGTAAAACCGTACCTAGGGTTCAAATCCCTACCTCTCCGCCACTCACCATTAATAAATTCAGTAACTTGCAAATAACAATTCTCTCAAAAACCGCCAGTAAAACGCCAGTAACGCCCTTTTACAAAGTGCGATGTAAGAGAAGCGATGGCCCAGACACTTTATTCCTGACGACTATGATTGTTCAACTGTTGCCCCGTAGGCTCGAACCGCACCTTCTTCGTTTACCATTTACAGCGCCACCAACTTATAGCTCATCTACCCCCATAAAACGAGGCAGACGGAAGGCAGACAACATGAGATTGTCTGCCTTCTTTTTGTATCTATACTTGAGGTGCGCATAATGGCCAACCCACAACTTAACGATGGCTTCCTGCGCATCCCTAATGATATTTTCAGGAGCCTGGTTAAACTCAGGATTCCAGGAGAAGCTCGACAGGTTTTTGACTGTGTCATAGACAAAACTTATGGGTGGAATGACACATCGGCTTTAATCTCTCTCACCGATTTCCAAGATGCAACCGGGCTTTCAAAAGTTCATGTTCTTCGCGGTTTAAACAATCTCCTGGTGATGAATCTGATAATCATTACCCAAAAAGGTAACGATTCACTGCGCAAGAAGCCAACGAGCAAGAAAGAGTACGCAATAAATGGGGATTCTGAAACGTGGAAACCATTACCCAAAAAGGTAACGGTCATTACCCAAAAAGGTAACGGTGGAACTGCCAAACTCTCAAGAGACAACAATTCACGACAAGCGCCTAAAGGCGCTTCCAAAGACAACAAAGACAGTCTAAAGACATGTACAAAAACCTTTCCGTCGGAGGCTGACGCCTACCGGCTATCTGCTGTATTATTTGATGAAATTCTCAAGCAAAACTCGAACAGCAAACTGCACGTCTTGACGGATAGAAAGCGTGAGCAACAAATACAACTCTGGGCTCTCGATATAGATAAGCTGATTCGCTTGGATCGTCAAGAGGCGGCCCTCATCGAGAAAGTAATTAGATTTGTCACAGCCGACGATTTTGAAAAAGGCAACGTCCTGAGCGGAGCGAAGCTCCGCGACCGATGGGATCAACTCGTTTTGAAAGCACTAAGGAATAAGAAGTCCGTCGACAGCGAAAAATCAGAACCCGCACCCACAAGTAGTCAAAAAAAGATAGCGTGTTATAAGGATAGGGATGGCAACCTGCGGCGAGTTGATAACGGCGCTATAGTAGAACGGGATAACAACGCAGCGTCACCAGACCCCATAAATCAGCAAGGTGTGGCTGGGGTTCGGGCGGTAGTACTAAGCGTAGTTGGCACCATGACCGAGTGAGGAGATTGATTTGTTTGACATCCGGCTCAGGGATATATGGGGCAATAACGGACTTCGATCGACCAGTGTTCAACCTCAGAGAATAAGACCGTGGGTCCTTCCGGAAGGCGAATTGCTTACGAGGCGTTAAACCCCAACAAACGAGAACTTT
>DATKMQ010000011.1 GCA_035541755.1 Syntrophorhabdaceae bacterium | reverse complement strand
GGATACGAAGCGGAGGATTTTCACCTCGCCCGTTTCCGTGTTCACTTCCACTTCGCAGAATTGGGCGCAAAATGGATTTATGGCAAAGCCCTCTGGGTTGGGTGCGCGGTAGCCGATGCCCACGATGACTCCCCGGTCCTTAAGTCCCTTAAGGTCTGAGAAGAGCACCTTCTTGGACGGGTTCTTCGTAGATACGGCAAAGCCGCTCTCGAGTGAAACCGAAGCGGGGTCCGTCTCCAACTCCTGCGCAGCTATTTTCAAGAGCTGTTGCTTCACGTCGATGGCTGCCGCCCTCACCGCGGGGGATTCCGTGGGCACGGTCTTGCTTCCTCCGCTGGGGGTGGCATACTGGGTCGTGCCGGTATCCGCGTGTTCGATAGCGATCACCTCCGGCTTAATCCCCAGTTCCTCGGCGATCACCATGGCCATTACCGTCTTGGTGCCCGTGCCCAGATCGCTCGCGCCCATATTCAGGTTGGCGCTCCCGTCCGAGAAGAGTTTGACGATAATGGTAGATGGCGGACGTCCGCCTCCCACCGACCAGAGACAGCTCGCCATGCCCAAGCCCCTCCTCACAGGTGCATTCTTCTGTGACCGGGAAATCTCAAGGCGAGTCTCACGCCACCGAAAGGCCTTCGCGCCCTCTTCCAAACATTGTTTGAGACCCGTGGACGTATACGGAGGAGTGCCCGGCCTCGATTGGTTCTTAAGCGGTATATTCTTAAGCCTCATCTCAACGGGGTCCATGCCGATGGCCTCACTTAAAGCGTCCATCATCTGTTCCAGTGCCCAGGCCCCCTGAGGATGCCCCGGGGCGCGGAAAGCACGGGCAGGTCCCGCGTTCATATAGACGTCGGTAGCTTCCGTGCGCACGTTGGGACACAGGTACAGATCTTTGACCAGAGAATCGACCGCCCCGGTACCGCCGGCGGCGTAGGCCCCACCACTTCCGAGGATCGAGAATTCTAGCGCTGTGAGCGTGCCGTTCTTCTTGATACCTGCCTTAAGCCGCATGTTTGCTGCGGGCCTGTTGCCCACGGCAAGATAGGTCTCCTCTCGGGTGAGGAAGATCTTGACCGGCCTGCGCGTCCTTTTGGCAAGAAGCGCCGCAATGATCGTGGATTTGTCGGTCTGCAACTTGGCCCCGAATCCGCCTCCCATGTAGTGGCCGATGACCCGTACCTTGGAAAGAGGAAGACCGAGTATCTCGGCGATCTGCGCCTGCACGCCGTAGACGCCCTGCGTCGACTCCCACACGGTCAACTCATTGCCGTCCCATCTCGCCACGCAACCATGCGTCTCCACGGGCGTATGGATCTGGCAGTCTGTTCGGTACGTCTGCTCCAGAACCACATCCGCTTCAGCAAAGCCCTTTGCCACATCACCCCGTTCGTAGCGCTCTGGAGTCCTCACACGGTTCCCCTCAGGTTGCACCTTCTGGGTATTGGGAGAAAGCGCCAGGCTCTCGTCCGCTACAAAGGGCAGCGTATCGTATTCGACCTTGATGGCGCGCACCGCATCCCACGCCTTGTACGGTGTGTCTGCCGCCACCGCAGCGACCACTTCGCCCTCATAACGGCAATTCGGATCAAAGAGTTTGAAGCGCTGCGATCTTCCGTATGGCCAGAGCAAATCCACGCCGGACGAGGCCGCACTCAATACCCCGCGAACTCCCTCCATGGAGCTCGCCGCGCTCACGTCGACTTTTCGCACCACGGCATTGGCGTGAGGAGAGCGGAGGATGGCCCCGTAGAGCATACCTGGCAGAGAGACATCCGATGGATAGATGGCCTTGCCGCTTAATCGTTCATAGGCATCGACCTTGGGCTGCGCCCGGCCAACGACCCGCGTCTTACCCCATGGCTTGGGCGCCACGCCGGGAGCGGGCGTTTCCGGTATGGGGATCGATTCAATGTAGTAGTCGCGCTCATTTGCCATGGTCTACTCCTTTCCCTTAGCTTTCAGGTCAGCAGCTTTAGCTACCGCTCTGAATATGTGCGCGTAGGAGCCGCATCTGCACAGGTTGCCGCTCATGCCCTTGCGGATTTCATCAAAAGTCGGGTGTGGTTTTGCGCGAAGCAGACCCTCGGCTGCCATCACCTGGCCAGGGGTGCAGTAACCGCACTGAAAGGCATCCTCTTCGAGAAAGGCCTGCTGCACGGCTCCCAATTCGTCCCCGTTCATCAAGCCTTCAAGCGTGGTTATAGACGTGCCTTCCGCCTCCACGGCAAGGGTCATGCATGCGTACTTGGGGATGCCGTCAATCAAGACCGTGCATGCCCCGCACTCGCCCCGTTCGCATCCCACCTTGGTTCCTGTAAGACCAAGACGTTCCCTCAGCACATAGAGGAGCGACCAGCGAGGCTCTACAACGAGTCTGTGCCGCCGGCCGTTAATCGTGAGCGTGATCTTGGCGAGCTTGTCCGCCGGAAGGAGAGTATCCTCCTTTTCTTCTGCCGCGGCGGCTATCCTCCCGGATACCGCGGTTACGGCCGCAGCCGTGCCCACAGATTTTATGAATTGACGGCGTGTAAGCCCCTTCTCGCCATCGGTCTTTTTCTCTTCTTCGTCCATCGGCCCCTCCTTCCTCGTTCGATACTGTCTAATTATGATACTGCCCCGGATAGATGTCAAATTGTGGACCAGGCTAGTTTCTCTGTGTCGTCGCTCCTGTGGATTGGACCTGACGTGCGTCTCGTTTAGGGAATGACCGGACCCTGGATTGGACTGTTAACAGAATATTTCTTTCAAATTTGTCGTTCCTTAACCTTCCCCTCACATAGTGATATTGGAACATCTCGGGGTAGCAGGTATCTAATTCGACTGAAGTGAGTTGTTGTCGTGGTCAAGCTTAAAGTGGCATTATTTGAGAAGCATATAGAAAATTATGAAGTGACCGGTGAAGAGTATTGTCGGTACCTTCACTACCGGAGATTAACGAATCTTGACATTGTACTCTGCCGTTGTCGCGACTCGCACGGACAGCTTGGATTTTTCAGATTACTGTCTACATTGTTATACGGAATACCGCCCGGCGGACGAGCATCCTCTCCGAATGCACCGCCAGCTTCCGGGTCTTCTTCGAATCCTCGAGTCCAACAAAAATCCCTCTCTTGGGTGACCGGTGTCTTTAGTATCGTGCAGGGCGATACAGGACGGGGAGTCCGATATGGATTTGAACTGCCATATATGACAGATACGTAACCGCTATAGTCTACCCTCCTCGACATTTTTGTCCGCAGCTCATGTGCTCATATCTTGGTCCAGGGTTTAGCCCAGGAAATGGACGGACTTATATGAAGGGAGGACAGGGTCTCAGGTCAATCCGAAAAAATTCCCGTTTTTTATATATTTGGGTACGGGGCGAAAATCCCGAATCTAAAAGCAGGAGGTATTCATCATGGATACTGATCAAAAGAAAGGCCATGGAGAGAAGTACAGTAGGTTAAAGGAAGGGGTATTGGGCGCTCTGATGTGCTCGAAAACCATAGGGGAAGCGGCACAGAAAGCTGGCATCGCGGAATCCACCGTGAGGCGCTGGCTCAAGAAGCCCAATTTCCGAAACGAGTATGACGAGCGAAAGAGACGCTTATACGAAGAGGCCGTAAGCGAGCTGCCCGAGGCTATGGCCGATGCCATACGGGTTCTCCACATTGTAGTCAACGACTACAGGGATGAGCACAGCATCCGCGTAACCGCCGCGAATGCCATTCTCAACTTCTACAATAGGGCGACCCCCCGGCTTGACACAGAACGGCGGTTGAGCGCGTTAGAACGAAAGGTAGCTGGCGAGCGGACACTCGGTACGGAAGATGCCATCGTGGAGAATCAAGAAGATGAGGACGATGTGGAAGAGGGCGAAGCCGACATGGTTGACACTCTGCCCGAGGCACAAATTACCACCACAGAAGACCTCGTGACTTCGCCATCGGCGCAGATGAGCGCAGACGATGGGAAGGAGAACGATGAAAACAATGTAGGAGGCCTCAACCTTGAAGCCATCTCCGAGTGCTTTCCGGACAACGGAGGTCCGACCAAGGATCGTGATACCCATGGGCTGATCTCCACACCAACGAATGAGCCGCAGCCTGAGACGGAAACGCCGGGCGCACCTCTTATTGCCACCCAGTCACCCATACCAGAGACGCAGGTGAGCGCAGATGAGCGAAAAAATGAGATAAAGCAGGGCCAGGATAGGAGCCTGCTGGCTCCTGAGGGAGATGGTGGGCTGGGAGACATTTCCAAGGCCGGATACAAGAGCAGGCGGCTACGTAAGGCAACTGGAGCCTTAAGTGCAAGTGCAGTATAAAGAGTTGTACCCTGAGGGTTCAACAGACAAGCTGTTGTGCCGTTATTGTGCAAAGGAGGTTATAAGCGTTATGGGACGAAACGACGAGTAAGAGCCGGCAATAAGTAACGAACCCCAGTTCACACCCGCCCGACAATAACGATAGGCGCTTAGGGGTTCAATAGATAGGCCCTGAATTACCATCCCTTTGCTGACGTTCAGGGCCCGGATATTGCCTTGCAGGACATGCCCGAGGCTCGTAACATTATTTGTTTGCTTCACGGGTGATACGCTTGTACAATGTCGGCCGTTGATTCACGGGGATAATTATATCGGCGGAGATCTCGTGATAACGAGTTGTGAGGAAGAAGATTTGCGATATAATACCACTCCAGGACAAGGCTCTGAGAAAGGAGGTAACCATATGGGGCTTTATAAAAGGGGGAGAATCTTTTGGTTCAGTACTATGTATCAAGGCAGGAGAATACAGGAGTCGCTAGAAACCGGTAACAAAAGGCTTGCGGAAAAGGTGTACGCAAAAAAACTGATGGATATCATGGAGGGAAGGCATTTGGGGGCCTTTATGGCAAGAAAGATTGTGTTTGAAGAGATGGTCTCAAAATACCTTGCAGAACATGCCCATTCGAGAGATCCGTATACGGTGAAGCGACTGAGACAATCTTTCAACGGATACACCTTATCGGAGATATCGACCAGGATTGTGGCGGAACATCGAACCAGGCGGTTGCAACATGTGAAACCCGCAACGGTGTATCAGGAACTCGCTTTGCTCAGAAGAATGTTCAACGTTGCTATTAGAGAATGGGAATGGCTGCAAGATAATCCGGTGAGTCGGTTGTCCTTTTCTGTGGGAAGTAGGAACGCACGTGACAGGTGGCTTACGCCAAAAGAAGAAAATGCCTTGCTTGCGTGCGCCACAAATCCTCGGTGGCTGAGAACACTTCTTATCGTGGCGTTGCATACGGGGATGAGACAGGGAGAGATCCTCAATCTAAAATGGCAGGAGATAGACTTTGACAAGAAGATCATCCTTGTGAGTAAATCGAAGAACGGAGCAAAGAGAAGTGTGCCCATGACCAATACCCTATGCGAGACTCTAAAAAATGTTCAAGTGAGAGGAATTTCAGGAAGGGTCTTTCCCATAGCAATCAGGAGCCTCAGGGTTGCCTTTGGGAAAACCCTCAAAAAAGCCGCCATAGAGAATTTCCATTTTCACGATCTCAGACATACGTTTGCCACACGGCTTGTTCAAAACGGGGTCGATCTTTACAAGGTCAAAGAACTTCTTGGGCACAAGACTCTTGCGATGACCACGAGATACGCCCACCATTATCCCGAAAGTTTAAGAACCAGCGTGGAGGTGCTCGATAATTGCTACAAATTTGCTACATCGCAGGTCGGGGCAATTGACAGATGACACAAGAACGTAATAATATCAAGCAGGCGAGAGTGGCGGAACTGGCAGACGCACTGGACTTAGGATCCAGCGGGTTAAACCATAGGGGTTCAAGTCCCCTCTCTCGCATTTTCTTTCATATCAAATACTTCCCGTGTTCTTAATCCCGAAAAGTCCAGCGTGTTTTTGGCCGATTGTGATAAATTTGTGATAAATCGGTCGGACACGTCCTTTGGTTGCTTATCTCCGCCGCCGCCGTTACTCAGACTCTTCGTATAGACGTCGAGTACATTGATGCCTCTTCGAAGGCTCTCTGTGTGGTGGTGCGCATACCGTTCTGTGGTCGCATAAGACTTGTGGCCGAGAAGCTTCTGGATGGTAAATAGATCAACACCATTCTGGGCAAGCCGTGTGGCAAACGTATGCCTCAGATCATGGAATCTGAAGTTGTCAATGCCGGCATCCCGCAAAGCGACCTCGAAGGCCCAGCGAAGCTCGTGAATATTGACGGCGAGACCAGTCTGGTTGCAGAACACAGAGTTATCGCGCAATGACCGCACCTTCTGCGAAGCTTGTTTCATTGTGAGCATGTCCCGGAGGCGTTGCGTCAGCGGGACGCCGCGCCATTCGCTTGTCTTCTTTCCAAATACCACCGCAACCCCTTTTTGAAGATCCAAACTCTTCCATGCCAGAGAGAGAATTTCTCCCCTTCTGCAGCCCGCATCCACGGCGAACGTGACTACTTCTTTCAACCATCCAGGGCATACCTCAAGGAGGCGTCTTTCCTCGTCGTCTGTCAGCCAACGGTCCTTGTGAGGCGACTCCTTTTCCATGGAGACCATTTTCACAGGGTTCTCTTTCGCCCAGCCCCACTCTCTTATGGATAGGCTGAATGCGTGCTTCATCAGGGCGAGCTCTCTGTTGACGGTGCCCGGTGCTGCCTTGGCCGCCAGCCGATTAACTTTGTAGCGGCTAATATGGCCCGGCTGGATCTCCCTCAATGAAAGTAGTCCAAAAAAAGGCAGCAAATGCTTAAGGGATGCCTGGTCGCGCACCGTCGACCTCTTTTTGACCGCTGAATGCTCCTTCATGTATCTTTGCATCATCTCCGCGAACGTTTGGGTTCCTTGTTGCTTTTCAAACCATTTGCCCTCTGCAACCTCAGTCATTACTTTGTGCTGAATCTTCTCCGCCAGCTTCTTGTCGGCTGTCTCCGTGGACTGCCTTATCTGGCGCCCATTGTAAGTAAAGCTGATCCACCATGTTGAGCCTCTTTTGTACAATCCCATTCATTCCTCCTTTCCGAGGCTCTTGATCCGATCTGACTTTCCACAATGGGGAGTATACCCGATACCTTTAATCTCGTCAATTGCTCTGCGCACGAGAGCATGGACATCTCCGCTTTCGTCGCGAAACGTGGCTTTCCGGCATTTTTCGTTTCGGGGCGGATGGGTAATACATCCCTCCATCCTGCTTGATTCCATCCATTGATCGATATCTTCCTTCTTAAACCGCAACAGCCTTCCAATTTTATAGTGTGGGATGCTCCTTACCTTCGCGTACAACGTCTTGACGTTAATATTGAGATATTTCGAGACCTCTTCTATGGTAAGAAAGCTAGATTCCATCATCAATCTCGGGTCTAAGTGTTGACGGGCGCTCATTCTTCAACAAGAAAGATTTGGCCCCCTCGCCCACGCATATGCCGTTGATGGTTTTGCCTGAAGCATTTCAGCGACCTGTTTACAGGTAAGGATTTTCATGAACTCAATCCAGCCACACTTGTTTTCTTAGTTAACGGCAAACTTGCCATCTTTTTGGTCGTTTCCATTTTTCCACTGGGTTTTTTCTCCAAAAGTACTGAATGCTCGCGCCCTTGGCTATCGCAAGAGAAACAGCTCCGGGAAGGACCCGCGCTCTTATTTGAGCCCTCTCTTGAGACGCTCAAAAGAATCAACCCCTGAGAGTGATAGAAAAGAGTGATAGAAAGAAGAAAACGAAACGGAAGATGGCTATATATAGTAAACATGTTCATTTTTTGCACTTCCGATATGTGTGCCTTTCCTTCTACAGGTGTACTTTCTGCCCTTGCGTGATCTATCAGGTATTCCTTAGTGCAAGAAATACCGGTTTTGAGTGCAAGAAATACCCTTGCCTTTAAAGTTATCCTGTCCCCTCTGATTTTGCCTCCAATATTAATCAATAACTTATTCCTTGTGTCCTTGGGTTTTGCTGGGGGAAGTACTCCCATTTTGTGATTTCAACGAATTCTGGTGTTCCATAATGTTTCCATCTCTGGGACAACTTGAACTTGCTTCTTGTGAAGCCGCACCCTTTCATCCCGCCTTTCGTTACAGGATCGATAAACCCAAACCTCATGAGATTCGATATGATCTGGTGGAAGGTCCGTCGGGCAAAACCGAAGCGCTCGCCCTCACTGTATTTGAAAGTAAAAGGGATCTCATACCGTAGAGGATCGGCGTAGTGTTTCTTTCGGGTTTCCTTGTTACCGAGAAAATAAGGAAGTGCCTTTGCAGCGGATGGGGGCAAATCTTTATATGCCTGGCCATTTAAGATCTCCCAGGGCAGTGGTACAAAGGGCGGGAGTTTATTCGTGACGTATTTGCGTCTCGTCATTTTCTATTCATCTCCAGCTTCTCTGCCGTCTTGGACTTCTTTTGCGGAGTTCTTTGGAAGGTGTTTTCGCTGGTCCTGCCCTGTTCATCGTTGATTCTTACACGAATGCGACAGCAACAACTGGTCAAATCATTCCCGTATATAACATTATCCTCTTGGAAGGTCGCGCGGTGTCCGGACATGACAGCAGAGATAGCGGCCTGGGCTTGGTCGAGCTCTTCGGAAGTGGTCTTAGACACGGGGAAATTATCGCATGGGAAAAAACCCGAAAAAGCAAATCAGTGGCAAATCAGTGAACGTTTTCAGGGCAAATCAGTGAACGTTTAGGGGGGTTATTTTTCTTGACAGGGTTTTGGGGGAGGGTTGGGAAAGGGGGTTAAAATGGAGAGTGAAAATGGGGGCAAGTCAACAGAACTTTGATCTTAGACATTCTCTGTTCTCCTTAAACACTCTGGCGCAGCCGATGGTTAATATACTGCATGCGGCATGACATTGGAATAGTGACGATGTTGCAAGGAGATAAATGCTGAAATTATTGTCGGGACGAGAGAATAGAGACACCATCGATTACCAATCGTGATGTAGTATATCGGGTGCGGGTTCCAGTAACTCGCTTTGAGGAAGAAGTTGGGTGAGAAAGTAGCTTACGTAGAAAAGAACAAACAGAACAACTCGCAGATTCAGAATGGATAAGTTAAGGTTTGACAGATTCTTTGGGGCGTGTAGAGGAGCGGTTTTATGCGATAGGGAACTCCTGGTAAAAAGTCTGTTCCGTGACGCCTGTCTTTCTGACCACCTCCTTGACCGCGGTTCCCGGTTCACAGCATTCCAGTCGTCAAGCGAGCTTTTGCTCTTCGTGGCGACAATTTGCCGGGTCTACTGGGCCAGGAAGCCTAGACCGGTTTCTAAGGAGCAGGTTCGCTGCCAATTGATGGTTTCCCGCGCACAGAATCCTGGCATTACCCATACAAGTGACCAGAAAATTAACACAATATTAACTTGCAATCCGTGATTTCTGTTGTTAGGTTATCTTGGCATTGAGGTCTAATTTGGATGGTGCCTGTTACTCGATGGACGGCATCCTACCGGCTGGAGGTTTTGGATGGATTACCATAAACTCTTCAAGATCAAACCAGGCGCGAAGGTAAGACTGGACAAGGTTGACCCAGGGTTCACCGCAAATCACAAAAACAAAATCTCGGCCGAGACAGAGATGGCCAGACATCAGATCAGACTCTGTGATCTTCAATACCTCCTGTATGCCGAGAACAACCGATCCCTACTAATCTGCTTGCAAGCCCTTGACGCAGGCGGCAAGGACGGCACTATAAATAAGGTATTTTCGGCGCTTAACCCCCAGGGTACTCACGTGTACAGCTTCAAACCCCCCTCAAAAGAAGAGGCTGAGCACGACTTCCTCTGGCGCGTACACAAGCGGGTGCCGGCAAAAGGAGAGGTCGTCATTTTCAACCGGTCCCACTATGAGGATGTTCTTGTCACGCGCGTTCACAACCTTGTATCCAAAGACGTGTGGTCGAAACGGTACGATGTGATCAACGAATTCGAAAAGGATCTCGCCGATAGCGGCACCAAGATTGTGAAATTCTTTCTGTACATCAGCCCCGAAGAACAACTTCGGAGGTTTGAGCAGCGCCTCAACGACCCTGCGCGTCGCTGGAAAATCAGTGAGTCTGATTACGCCGAACGAGAACTCTGGAACAAGTACATGAAGGCATACGAAGACGCTTTGAGCAGGACAAGCACAGAGTATGCGCCCTGGTACATCATTCCCGCTAACCGGAAATGGTTCCGCAACCTCGCGATTTCGCGGATCGTCATGGAGACCCTGGAGTCGATGCATCTCAAGACACCCAAGCCCAGCGTCGATATCGATGACATACGCAGAAAATACCACAGCGCGGCCATGGCCGCCAACACGGAAACAAAAAATAAGAAACAAAAAAAGAAGGACAAAAAGAACAAACAGCTAAAAACGGAAAAGAAACAGGATCTCAAACTCAAGATGAAAAAAAAGGAGAGCAAGACCACAGAAAATAAGGGGGCGAGCAAAGCAAAGCAGACGACTGAGCACGAGGGCAGTTGAGGAGGAGCCAGACAAAACCGCACGTGGCCAATAAAGGCAATACCGACCTAATCCGGATTCAGAAGATCTCTACACTCTACAATCTCTCAAAGGGTGCGCAAATAATCAGGAAGGGCCGGCAGCGCCTTAAGTTGCTGCGAGGTGTTGATGGAACCCCTCCGGCCAAATCATCCGAAGTCCATGCTTGAAGACGATACGCTCGCTTGAGCCTAAAAAATAATTGACGTCAGTTTGAGGAGAACGTTGTAATGTCAGCAAAATCATCGGCTTCATCGAAAAAGAAACGGACTAAAAAGAAAGAGCGGAATCGACAGACCGCTTCTAAGCGGAACAAGGTATCTCCTGCAGAAGTAATCGGACTTGAACCGGCGGATGCGGCATCGCCCGCAAAGGTCGTACCCGAGAGTAAACCATCGCCTAAACCAGCAGTAGAGCCGCCTCCTGTCAACCTCAACGACCCTTCCCTGTATGTTAATCGCGAGCTTTCATGGCTCGAGTTCAACAAACGTGTTCTGGAAGAAGCCCAGGACCCTCTCACGCCCTCTCTGGAGAAACTCAAGTTCTCCAGTATTTTTCATTCGAACCTTGACGAGTACTTCATGGTTCGCGTGGGCGGACTCTTCCGCGAGCTTGAAGCCGGTGTAAACGACTCCGACTCAAGCGGCATGACCATCCGAAGACAACTTGATGAGGTGGCGGAAAAAGTGCGGGGACTTCTTGCTGACCAGTACGCAAGCTTCATGGACGATGTGCTGCCCGGGCTACAAAAAGTGGACATATTCATCCACAATATCGACGAGCTCGACAAAAGACAGAGGAAGCGTCTTGACAAGTATTTTGAGGAGCAGGTGTTTCCCATTTTGACGCCGCTCGCCGTGGATGCAGGGCACCCCTTTCCGTTTCTGACGAACCTGCGACTGAATCTCATGGTCATCTTCAAGGAGACCGGTGATTCGAAGATTCCTCAGGCCTACGCATTCGTTGAGGTGCCATCGGTCTTGGCAAGGCTGATCGGGATCGACCAGGACACCAGGGGATATCACTTTGTCTTACTCGAAGACCTCATCAAAAGACACATTCATATGCTCTTTCCGGGCATGGAGGTGCGAACGGTCATCGCCTTGCGGGTGACGAGGAATCAGGATTATGATTTGCATGAAGAGGATGTGACGGATCTTTTAAAATCCGTAGAGGCCGAGATCAAAGACCGCTCCGACAAACTCGCCGTGCGCCTCGAGGTGGAGTCTGGTGCGCCTAAGAAGATCGTGCGTCTTTTAGCCAAACAGGTGGAGGTGGAAGACCGTTTCGTCTACGAGATTAACGGCCCCATCAACATTCGTGACTTTCTGTCTCTCTATGATCTGCCTGTAAACGGGACACACAGGGATCCGCCCTTTAATCCTCGCATCCCGCGCCGTTTAGCAGGCGAGAGCGATATTTTTACCGTCATCAGGGATGGAGACGTTCTCCTTCACCATCCCTACGACTCGTTTGCCGTGTTCATGGATTTTCTCAATGCGTCAGCCGATGATCCAAACGTGCTCGCCATCAAACAAACCCTCTACCGGATAGGCAAGGATTCTCCGGTGGTCGCCGCCCTGCGTCGCGCAGCGGAAAACGGCAAACAGGTGACGGCCGCTGTGGAGCTCAAGGCTCGCTTCGACGAGGGCTCCAATATTGACTGGGTGCGACAGATGTCGCAGTCCGGTGTGAACAGCGTGTTCGGATTCGTCCGCTGGAAGATCCATTGCAAGGCCACGCTCGTGGTACGCCGGGAAGGCAAACAACTCAGGCGCTACGTTCACGTTTCCACCGGCAACTACAACACCGTCACATCCAGGATATATACGGACTTGGGACTGTTTACGTGCGATCCCTCCTTCGGGAATGATGTTTCCTCACTCTTCAACGTTCTGACCGGGTTCAATTCATGGAGCGGCGGCAATACATTTACCCCGGAGACGGTGGCGTCCATGTTTCACAAATTCATGATCTCCCCCGTGACCACACAGCAGACCCTCTTGCGTCTCATTGATCGCGAAATCCAGAAGACAACATCAAACTCACCGGGGCGTATCATCGCAAAGATGAATGCTCTTGTCGATACCAGAATGGTCGGTAAACTTTACGAGGCTTCCCGTGCAGGCGTACGTGTCGATCTTCTGGTACGTGGCATCTGCTGTCTTCGTCCCGGTATACCGGGGGTGAGCGACAACATCCGGGTCATAAGTATCCTCGATCGCTTCCTTGAACACTCAAGGATTTACTACTTCGACAACGGAGGAAATGCCGAAATCTACTCGGGAAGCGCCGACTGGATGCCGAGGAACTTCAAGCGACGAGCGGAAATCCTTTATCCCATAGAGGATGTCCGACTGAAGACGCGGATCATGGACGAAATTTTTGCCACATACCTCAACGACAATGTCAAGGCGCGCATCATGCAACCGGACGGCACGTACGTCAGAGCCAAGGCGAAACCCGGGACCAAACCTGTAAGAAGCCAGAGCCAGCTCATCGCCATTGCCCGCGAGGGGGGCATCAAATCAGCCCCCTATGAAGAGCTGGTGAAAGAGATCGGCAAAAAGAAAGCAAAAAAACATCAAGGATAAAGGAGACCCGGAGGGATGAAGAAATCAGACATGGACAAAGCCGTTGAGTTTGCTGCAAGCACCGCGGAAATCTACGATCCTGACCCTGCGCACAGCGCACAGGTTACACTGCTTGCCCTGGCTCTCTTTGACGAGCTAAAGACTCTCCACGGGTACACGGAAAAGGAGAAGCGGCTTCTTAGCATCTCAGGAAGGCTCCACGATATAGGTTGGTCCAAGGCGGTTTCCGGAAAACATCACAAATTCACCCGTGATATGATCCTAGATCTGGCCATACCCGGTCTTCACAAGGATGAACGCTTTCTCTGTGCCCTTATTGCGCGCTACCACACAAAGGCTTTGCCGGATGCGTCAAAGCACCAGAGGTTCGCTTCGCTTGCCCCCACCGCACGCGACGTGGTGGAATGGCTCGCCGGCATGCTGCGCGTGGCCGATGGCCTCGATTGCAATCATAATGGTGCCGTTCAAAATCTCCGGTGCGAGATCAAAGACGGAAAGATCACGGTAAGGCTCAAGACCAAAAACCGCTGTGCCAAGGAGATTGAGCGGGCTACCCGGAAACAGGAACTGCTCGTCAAAAAGACAGGGAGGGACATTACATACCAATGCTGATGGTATTCTTTTCCCACGTGCGAAGCAACCCCCCCGCATCGGAGTCGGCGCGTGACAAACACCTCGAGAAATGGAACGACCGGGAATACCGACGCCGGCTATGCCGTCGGCTTATGCCCTTATCCAGATAAACCCTGTTTAAGGGGGTGCGCGACGGTTCACAAGAAGGAGCCAAAGGGAGGTTTCTCTCATGGGCAATAGAACGAGATCCACTGAGGTAGAACTCAAATTACTTCTCCCCGACGAGAACGCCATACCGACGATCCTGAAATTCTTGCGTCAGCGAGGTTACAAATTAGAAGACATGGGCCCGGTCAAAAATGTGGACACATATCTCGACACCTTTGATTGGACGCTCATGAAGAACCATCTTGCTTTAAGGCACCGCCAAGCAAACGACAAGGCCATGTACACATTGAAAAGCGTGGGTGGTATGGAGGACGGGGTCGCAACCAGGGCCGAGACAGAGATTGTGCTCGATCAACCGGTGAGCGATTTGACGATAATTCCCATAAAGAGCCTTAAGAATCAGGTGAAAGAACTGATCTATCCCCGTAAGCTTATAGAGCACGTCCAGGTGCGCACGGACCGGCACCTCTACCATGCCGTCTCACCCAGGGGGGCAAAGATCGAGCTCGCCTTCGACGCCACCGGGTTCTCAGCCCGCGGACTTCACGAGCAACGCACGGCGCGCCGGCTCATGGAGATGGAAGCGGAACTCTTGAGCGGTCCGGTAAAGGAGATCACCGGCCTGCGGGATCTTCTCAAAGAGAAGTTTGAGTACGCGCCGTCGGCTGAGTCGAAACTTGAAGTCGCCATCAAGCGCTTAAAGATTGTTATCCCCTCGAAGAAAGTTCCGGAGTCGCTTAAGGTGCGCCTTGACGACCGTCTGGATCTGGCCGTGCGTAAGATCCTCTCTTTTCAATTTCAGTGGTTCACCGAGCAGATCCCCGGGGTGCTTCGCGACATCGATACCGAGTTTGTACACCAAGGCAGAGTGGCCACGAGACGCATGCGATCAGCCCTCAAGTTGTTTCATGAAGCGCTCCCGGAAATCACAACGGTCTATCTCGAGGAAGAACTGAAATGGTTGGGAGGAATGTTCGGCGCCGTGCGCGACCTCGATGTCTTCCTTCTTAACCTCCCGAAGTTTAGAACTGAGATTAAGCCCTTTCCAAAGAAACAGAAGAAGGGCTTTGACGATTGGATTGAAAAGCATCGGCGCAAACCACTGAAAGCGCTCTGCGATGCACTTGAATCTGTCAGAGCAAGGCGCATCGAACAGCGCATGAAACAGTTCCTTGAACGACCCCTGCCTAAGCGTCCGCGTGGGTCCTTCGCCGCAATGACCGTAGCTTGCGCGGCACCGAAGATCATCCACGAGAAGCTCGCAGCGGTCGTCAAACAGGGACACGCGGTCATACAGAATCCAAAATTGAAAGAGTTTCACGGTCTGCGCATTCAGATGAAAAGACTGCGGTATGCCTGCGAGTTTGTAGCGCCGGCCTACGACGGAGGTCTCGATGCCTTTATCGATCGGACAGTGGACATACAGGACTGTCTTGGGGAGCTCCAGGACACGGTCTTCACCAGGAAGTTTGTGAGGTGGCTGCACAATGATTCGAAAACCAAGCTCGTAGACCCCGACATGCTTTTCACGCTTGGGCAGATCCACGAGCTACAAGCGCAGATCGCCCGGAACAAACAGGATGCCTTTGCCGCAATCTGGGAAGAGTTCTCGTCCGATGAAACCCGGACAACATTGGAGCAAGTCTTTCGCCCGTCTTCAGAGCAGTGATAAAGATTACCCTCGCCTCACGTGTGGCTTATCAGGAAGAGACAACTTTAGAAAGCCACCTCGGATATCCGAACGACTGCTCTTGAGTGAGCGGTACTCCCACAATCTGTCCTAGCTCTTCAAAGAACCGTTGTAGTGCCAGCGACAGGATTTCCTTCATGGTGGTCGCGGATCCGAAAGCCTCAAACCCGATAGTGACCCAGTCGGCCGGTTTGACATCCGCCTGTATGGCCGTCACTTCCACGTTATACCCCTCGTTACTCAGGGCCTCTTTAGGGCCTGAGATCTCCACAAACTCACCGGAGCCATAGGTATATCTACGGATAAAACGTTCTTTGCGCACTTTGAGCCATGTGCCGGAGTCAACTAGCCAACTGTTGCGTTCGTGCCAGTCACCGCGTGCGACGGACCATTTGACCCATTCTTCCGCAACGCCCTCGATGCCTCCCTTGAGGGCGAAGACGCGCGGAAGACCTCGCAACGCTTTGACTTCGAGTTTCCCCTCCCTCAGCTTGATACCGGTAGACGTGCAATCGGGGAGCACAAGATATTCGTGTTCCTGCACAACGCCCGCGCCTGTGTCTCTGCCATCGCCGAACCATTTCAAGATCTCTTTGAAAGAGACGTAAGAGACAAACCAGCGCGCCTCTGAGCTGTAGAGGATCACGTATACGCCCCCTTGCCAGATTGAATGCTATCGGAAACACGGACCATAGACGATTGTATACCTCTTTGTCCTCTATCTGTCAACAACTGGCACCAACATATTTCTCTTGCAAATCTCTTCAGATTACATGAGAATAATTCGGCATATGAAGAAGGTAAAACGTATCGGTATTTTGACTGCCGGGGGCGACTGCCCCGGGCTGAACGCAGCGATTAGAGGTGTGGGCAAGGCAGCTCTCGGCCGCCATGGCATCGAAGTCATCGGTATCCGCGACGGCTTTCTCGGGCTTATCGAGAACCGTACGTTGGCCCTTGATGGGACCGCACTCGCCGGAATCCTCACCATAGGCGGAACCATCCTGGGCACAAGCCGTATCAAACCGCACCGCATGGATGTCAAAGGCGTAATCAAAGACTTGAGAGACCTCATCGTCAGGAACTACGAAAAGAACAGACTTGACGCACTGGTGTGTATCGGCGGAGGCGGCACGGCCAAGAATGCGCTTCGCCTCACAGAAAAAGGTCTTAACATAGTACACCTGCCGAAAACTATCGACAATGACGTCGCCATGACCGATACGAGTTTCGGCTTCGACACTGCGCTCGCCATCGCCACCGAGGCCATCGACCGCCTGCACAGCACGGCCCACAGCCATCACCGGATCATCGTCGCAGAGGTGATGGGGCACCGCACCGGATGGCTGACTTTAGGCGCCGGCATCGCCGGAGGCGCGGATGTGATACTCATTCCAGAGATTCCCTATAATGTGAAGAGTATCGCCAAGGCAATCCGGGCCCGCATGGAGCGTGGGATGAACTTCAGCATTGTTGCGGTGGCCGAAGGCGCTCTCTCGCGTGAGTATGCCAACCGGTTCAAACAAGCCAAGGAGCGCAAAGCCAAGGCCCGCGATCAGGAAGCCCTGCTCCTGGCGAAAGCCGAGCTCGCGGAACTGGATCAGCATCATTCCGGCAACACGCTCCGTCTGGCCCACCAGCTCGAAAGACTCACCGGCCTTGAATCCCGCATCACTATCCTCGGCTATGTGCAGCGGGGTGGAACTCCCTCGGCAGTGGACCGCCTGCTTGCCACGAGGCTCGGCACCGCTTCCGTTGATTTCATCCGCAGGGGCATTTTCGGAGTCATGGTCGGAGCATACGGGGATGGAGTCAGACCTGTGCCGCTCGCGGATGTGACGGCTGAGCGCAGGGAAGTCCAGATGGACCACGCATGGGTACAATCCGCTCGAGCTGTGGGCACGTGCCTGGGCGATTAAGTGGACGCCGGCATCCCGCCTGGCCCACGTTTAAGGTCCCTAGAACTCTTTCCCGTGCTTGGCGCTGCCATGTGACGGGCCCCCCGGTAGAAGCAATCCCAGGCTACCCTCCTCGTGAGTAAAACGCGTCTCTTTAATTGTGCTTCTCACGCCGGCCATCTTGATGATCCAAGTCCCCTTCTCCTGGTGAGGCACGTTGTAAGCCCTTACCTCGACATGCCGTTTCTCGCCCGCTGTTTCGGCTCTTTGTCCATAGCAGAGATGGGGCAGCTCGCATTCTTCTTAACTCTACACTCCTGAGATGTCCTGTAACGTTCTGTTCTGGAAATAAACCGACACATCTCTTTCGCCTATGAAGGAGGCTGGGTTTTTCAGGTGTAGGTTTAGCTTACGCACGTAAGTGCAAAATCCAACAGGTTAGATAAAGGCCGGTAAGACTTCCCTTTCGTTCGAGGGTTTCACACAAATGCAACGCAGATTTCATACTTTTGTAACTGGTTTGTAATCGTTTCTTAATACCGCGGTGGTACATTTGTGTTGTCGGGACGGTAAAGATCTCTGAGGTCGCGGAACCGCGACCTGTGGGCTTCAAGCAAATACTCGGGCAGGGAGGAAGAGACGATGTTCAAAACCGTAACCATATCTTTCAGGACCAAGCAGGAGCTGCTCGATTGGCTCGATCACGTGAGTCAGGAATCTAAGTGCTCACGCTCCGCGCTCATCGAGGCCATTCTGCGTAAATCAATCGATGAAGGCTTTCAAGGGGATACGATGTTCAACAGGATC
Organism: Syntrophorhabdaceae bacterium; assembly: GCA_035541755.1. Classification (NCBI taxonomy): domain Bacteria; kingdom Pseudomonadati; phylum Thermodesulfobacteriota; class Syntrophorhabdia; order Syntrophorhabdales; family Syntrophorhabdaceae; species Syntrophorhabdaceae bacterium. Next base: position 33,817 of record DATKMQ010000011.1, on the reverse strand, counting down.
GTCGAGGAGCGGGGTTCGGCAGCAGCCGAAGAGAGGAGCTTGTCGTCAGAGGATGTATCCTACGTAACAGTCGGAGGCGTGAAGATCGGCCTGCCAAAGAACATCTCCTGCAACATATCCTTTGACCAAGACAAGTCGACCTTCAGTCTCGATCTCACGCCTGTCGACGGTAATGTAACTGAGGCCTCCAAACGCGAGCCGGGCGGGCAGCTCATAGAGGCGGGCAACTTAAAAGAGAACGCTATAAAGGAGGTTCTATGAAAGTCCATGCGAAGACCGGATTCATCACCATGCTCACGGTTTTCCTGATCCTGGGCCTCAGCGCCATCTGCCACGCCTGTTACGGCAACGATCAGGAGTATATCGTTGTGTTCCGGCCGGGCATCACATGGCAACAGGCGGCCGAAGAGGTTTCATCCTGGGGAAGCGCTTATCATCTGGCCACCGTAACAAGCCCCACCGAACAGCAAACTCTGCAAAAAGATCTTCAGGGACTCTCGGGCGAGTTCTGGCTCGGTGGGTATGAGGATCCGTCCAAGAAATGGCACTGGGTGACCTCGGAAGGCTGGAGCTTCGCCCGCTGGGCAAAAGGTCAGCCGGACGATTCTAGAATTCGCGTCACCGATCGGTACCTGGCGATCGGGTCAAAATACGGCAAGGACAACTGGATGTGGTATGGCGAGTCAGACCCGCGGAAGATTCGTGGTTTCGTCGCCGAACGGGACACCGACCCCGGAAATCCTTCTCCGGTCCCACTGCCTTCAGCAACGCTGCTTTTTGCATCTGGTTTGACTCTTGCCTCGGGATTTCGCGTGATTCATCGCGTCAAAAGGCACGGCTAACCGCTCACGTACCTTTGGGGTCGGCTCAACCGGCCCCAATGTTCATAATGCATGCAAAATGCCGTAATATTCTTGCCGTCCGAACGTTCTGTGTGTTCGTCTGGTCCCGTATATTCTCCAACGCTAACCCGGCCCGTTAACAGAATATTTCTTTCAAATTCATTCTTTCTTAACCACGGACTCATATAGTGATATCAGCATTTCTCCAAACCGAAGAGGAGGTTATCATGAAAAATTGGATGAAGACACTTGCAACACATTACGAGACCATGAGAGAGCGCTACCCTCAGGATAGGTTGCTCATCGTCTTCGATATCGACGGCACCATCCTGGACATGCGCCACACTATTCGCTATGTGCTGCGCTGTCTTGACGAGGAGAACGGGACGGATTATTTTGCGCATGTTGCGGCCTCGGACATTGATTTCGGCGAGGAACACCATATCGACCGGCTTTTCAAAAGACTTCATGTCCCGGAAGTAGCCCAGCCAAACCTCCGCGCCGATTACGAGAAGCTTATGTTTTCCTCCGTGGCCATACCGGAAGCCTACCGTCCGTTTCCGGCGATTCTCGATGTCATCAGGTGGTTCCAGCTGCAGCCCAATACCTATGTGGGCTTCAACACAGCACGGTTTGAGTCCGCGAGAGAGCATACCTTACGGTGTTTGAACGAATTAGGCAAGGAATACAGGGTGGCGTTTGTAGATGATATGCTCTTCATGAGGTGCGACGAGTCGGGTGGAGACATACCGGACTCAAAACAGAGGGGCATCACCTATTTCAGAGAGCAGAATTACCGTGTATTTGCCTTCGTTGACAATGAATCAGAGAATCTGAAGGCCGTCTCCGAGAACGATCCGGACAAGGAAATCCATCTTCTCCACGCGGAGACCGTCTTTCGGTCTGCTCCGGCTGCCCTCACACCTCACGGCAAGAATGGCAAGGTATACGATCTCACCAGGTCTGCCCCGGAAGAACCATCCACAGAGCACATACAGTTCGTGTGGCCCTGCGACTTCACGAGAGAGGGGCTCGGGTCTTTCATGGGCTCGAACATAAACTGGCTTGAGATCGATCTCAAAGATGTGCAGAAAGTGAGCCCTGTGGCCGACGGCATGCTTTCTCTCGAGGAATGCCTGGATTTTGCAAGCATCGGCGGGAAAGGCATAAAGTTCAACGTGCATGAGAGCAAGTTTCTCCTGAATAAGGCCATGGAAATAGCCGATGCATACAAACTGCAGGGGTCCTCTTTGTGGTTTAAACTTGGCGATACCCACATCCTGCGAGGTAACCACCTAGCGGCTCTCAGATACAAGTACCCTCTTGCCGTTATCGAGTATAATGTGGATTATCTATCCGAATCTCTCCTCAATGAGGCCGCGAGCGCCCGGGAGATCCTTGAACTGATGCGCGTGGCCGGGATCGATAGGTTTTCGCTTAACCGCAGCCACCGGTACTGGAGATTGGTGGTCAATGTGCTCACCATTTGGAAGTTCGATGTTCACATCAACAATGTGATGAGTTTTGAGACCTTCCTGCAAGCAGCTCTTCTCTACCCTCGATCTCTGACCCTCCACCTCGGCTTCAGCGAGTGGAGATATTTCGAGCCCTTGCTCGAACGCATAGCGTAACAACAATAGACATTAACACGGAGGCTACGACATGGTTTGTGTGAAATGCGGACAGACCGAAACATATAGAGAATATGATCGCCAGACCGATACGGAGATATTTGCCTGTTTCAAATGCGGGTTCAGGAAGTACAAAGGATATCCCATGCAGCCCGCCGATTTCGCGAGGATAAAGCGGATCTGCAGAAAGATAATCCGTGGCGAGTGATACGACTTGCTCGCAGCCTTGATTAGGACGCAAGGTTGCGACGCGGCGGCTCCTGATGATAGTCAAAGAACTGGGCTGACTGCGCTTCCCCCATGAAACGATCCAGCACCTTGCGGTCACACTTGAGAAGATCAACCACGATAAGGCCATCAAGGACATTCCCGAAGGCCGGGTCAAGGTTAAACCCCATGAGCCTGCCTCCCAGTTTGACATAATGCTTGAGCAGGATTGGCAAGCCTTTCCTGTCGCTCTCCACATCAGATATGATGGAGGAAAGCTCTTCGATATCGGCAGGAAGCATGGCGGGAAAACTGGAACTCAATCTCTTCTTTGATTGTCCGGACAAAGGGGTACGCGGTCTCACGAACCTGGCCATGTCTGGAGCAAAGTGATTCATGGTGAGATAGGAAACCATGAGCTGTTTTGAGAATTGTGAATAGCGGTCGCTTATACTCACAGGGCCGAAGAGGGTGGTGTACGAGGGGTTCCTCGCTACAAAGGCGGCTATGCCTTTCCAGAGAAGCAAGAGCGGCTGATAAAGCTTCTGGTATTCGGCTCTAACAAACGACCGGCCGAGCTCCAGACCGCAGTCTATGTGCCTTAAAAAGCTCTCTTTGTAATCGAAGAGCGTACTGGTGTAAAGCCCCTTCTTTCCGAATCGGCTTACGATCTCGTCCACGCGACCCAAGCGGTAGGCTCCCACCACATTCTTCCTGTTATCATCCCAGACAAAAAGATGTGTGTAATAGAGATCGCACCTATCGAGGTCCACGGATTTCCCCGTCCCTTCCTGTGTCTGACGGAAGGAGATCTCGCGGAGACGGCCGATCTCGAAGAGCGCATTCGGTATCTGATGGGCCCTGGCAGAAAACACCCGGTATTCTCCGGATGTCATAAGCAGTGCGTCTCGAGGGAGCCGATCAATTTCCTGCGCGATGACGTCTGAGCCCGGCCCCGCTGCGAGAATCTCCTGTACGGCCTTGACTTGTTTTCTAAAAATCATGAAACACCCCCTCGCTGCCGGTTTTTTGTGGTTTCGGTGCTGCAGCATATATGTTCGCATTCTCAGATAGGATAGGAGGTTCTCGTTGTCGGAGAACTTCTTGAGTCTCTGGAAAGGCACCACACGTCCGATGCGGATTTTGACCGTGCTGTTTCGTTTCTTCAGGAGTTCGTGTGGCAGCAGTGCAGTCCTCAATTTTGCGTTGAGAAGACCCGCTGCCTGAAAGAGTGCGCTGTTCGCGCCCTCGAAGAAGACCGGAAGCACGCTGGCTCCGGACTTGCGCACCAACCCTGCCACAGCCTCATGCCAGCGCGGATCCACTATTCGCCGCTCCTGAAGGTTCAGAGAGGAAACGGTGCCGGAAGGAAAGACTGTGAGCGCGTGGCCCGCTCTGAGCCAGGCCAAGGCCTGCCTCAGAGGCTTTAGGTTCTTGGTAGTGGAATCTTTTGTTTCAAAGGGATCCACCGCAATCAGAATCCCTCTCAACTGGGGGATTCTTGAGAGGAGATAGTTGGCCATTATTTTTGTATCGGGACGCACGCCCGGAAGAAGTGCTCCGAGTATAAGACCCTCAAGACCACCGAAGGGGTGATTCGACACGATAACCAGAGGCCCTTCAGTCGGAATGGAGGCTATCTCCGATTCGCTCACCTCGTAGCGCACTCCCAGGCTCTCCAGTGATCGGCGCATGAAGCCGCTCGCATCGGTCTCGTCTGCGATCTCCATATACACATCGTTCAGCATGGAAAGGCACAGGGCCTTTTCGAGTCCTCCCTGAAGAATAGAAAAAACCTTTCTGGCCAAGGGGGCTTTGAACGGGGTCGGGAATGCAAAGATCCTGGCGTTTTGCTCCGTATCACTGTTGTTCATAATCTCCTCCGTGTCGATCTGTTTGTAGATTCCACAGCTCCCGGAGTAATCCTACACGCCCGCTGTTAACGACCAATTAATTTCATACATTCATACGGTTAATTCTACGCCGGCTAGGGCAGCTCATTTATCAGGAGAGCGAGCGTTCTCACGATCTCAGCGAGCTGTTGATCGTCTATCTTTCCAGTGGATCTGTACCGGATGACCTCCTTGCCGTCGAGCATCAGCATATTGCTGTCTGCACTGCTCATGTCGAAGGACCTGGATACCTGCCCGCTCCAGTCGCAATAGACCGTCATACCCACCCTTCTCGAATTGTCGCGTAGGCCCTTCTTCCATATTTCAGAAATAGGCCAAATGACACGGGAGCAATCAATGACCGGGAGACGTACGATGAGTTCCTGTACAGCATGAAGTTGTCCATCGTACATGTGGTTCAGCCTATCCTTGGCCTCGCTGTTTTTCTTTACGAGGTCCCGTATTTCGTAAAACATGACCACCACCTTACCCCCCGCAGCATCTCTGAGGTGAGTACCTGTCCCGCTCCTAATTCCACGGAGAAATGAGGCGCCGGGGCGTTTACCGAAGGGGAATTCGCGCCCGCATCACGGGCAGGACCCGCCGAACAGAGCATAACAAGAACCGCGGCCGCAACGAGGAACATGGTCTGCTTCACCGTACGTTGAGGATTAAGCAGTGGAGTCATCGAATTTGTAGCCCACGTTTGTGACGGTTACGATGTAGGCAGGCTTTTGCGGGTCCTTCTCGATGATCTTTCTCAGGTGGCTGATATGAACATCGACCACGCGCGGCGTCACGAAGACCTTGTCACCCCAGACATGGTCCAGAAGCTGGTCGCGCGTGTAGACCCTTCCCGGGTTCTTTGTGAAGAAGAAGAGAAGCTTCGTCTCTATGGGGGGCAGGTCCGTTTTCTTACCACCGATCGTCACTTCGTATCGCTGGAAATCAACAAAGAGATCCTTGTGAAAGAAGGTCTGTCCCTGCTGTGTGAGTTTCTTCTGCTGGTTTCCTCCGGTCTTTCTTAAGGCGGCCCTGATGCGTGCTACGAGCTCTCCCACGCTGAAGGGCTTGGTAATGTAATCATCGGCGCCCATTTCAAGTCCCACGATGCGGTCTACCTCGGTCCCCTTGGCGCTCAGTATAAGAATAGGAAGACCCGCATGCTCCGGCGCCCCTCTAATTTGCCTGCAGACCTCAAGCCCGTGGATTCCAGGCAGCATGAGATCGAGCACTACGAGATCGGGCTTCTTGCTTTTTACCAGATCGAGGGCATCTTCTCCGTTATCCGCGGTGATCACTTTGAAGCCCTCGCGTTCGAGGTTGACGGAAACCAGGTCGAGAATATCCTTTTCGTCATCGACTACGAGAATCTTCATGGGCGTCCACCTCTATCTTATCTGTGGCCTGTTCGAGAATAGGTACTCCTCAGGGCTTTAAGCTTCCACTGGGCTGAAAGGAATTGCGAACGCGCCCCCACGCTTCATTCCGGTTTTCCTCATGGTGGAGATTACTATGGTATTGTTAGAAATCGATTGAGATACGGTTAATTTACGGTGAAGAAGAAAAGGGGCCCCCGAAGCGGCCCCTTTAGATGTTACGGAAAAGACGTTACGGCGTCTGTGGCGAATCCGCTCCCCGGTAACCCGGATATGCGGACGGATCATCCTTCCAGTAAACCATTTCCGCCTGGCTCGCCCAGTATTTCGCAGGGTTTCCGCCCATAGCGGTTATCTTGGTAGGATCGTTGGCAAATTGCATGAGCTTCTGCACCACGGGGGTGTCGTCGACAGCCTTGACATAGAGGTGCTGCGCTGACCAGAAGTTGTCATACTGGCCGTTCCTGATCGTTATTCTTCTCGGATAAAAACCATTGTATTTGACCGCAGCGGTGTTGACATAAGTCTTGCCTGTACCGCAGCTCTCGGCCTGATCCGCGTCGGCAAAGCCGATGCCGCCGGTCTGGGTATTCACGCAGTTCATCTCTGTACCTGTGCCGTTGTTGAACCATACGTACGGACCACCGTCTTGTTCTGTGGTCACCAGGTTCCAGCCCCATTTGTTATTCCCTCTCATCACTGCCCAGTCGAGGGTTGCCACTGTTCCAGATCCGGCATGACGTATACAGGCTTCGATCGGATTGGTGTCATATCCGGCGCCAAAATCGGTCCAGTTATAGGCCTGTCCGGAAAAAATCATGGTTGCCATCTGACGGGATACATCGGTAATTGTCTGCGATACGGTGCCGCAGTCGCCCGCCAGAGGCACTGTGTTCAGGCAGTCGGCATCTGCGGAGCACTGTACGCCCGCATTGGGTGTGCCGGCAACGCATGTTCTCACCTTTACGCTGTTGTTCACAAAGAAACCAAAAGGCACTACAACCGGCCTGTAGAGATCGTAACCTGTCATGTCCTCGGCAGCGGCGACGAAAGTCTTCACGTTAGTTCCCCTGGCGCCGTCCTGAGGCCCGTTTACGTTGCCCGTGCTCTGCTGGGCAAAGGCGCTGCTTGCCACGTCCGATGCCCCAATGGTCACATCATAGCAGCCTGTGGTGTTTGCGCCGGTTCCGCTAAGCATGGTGCGGTAAGCAAGACCGGTACTCGTACATGGATCTGAATCGAGCATGGCCTCTTCTTTTACAGCCTTGATACCCTCAAGGGAGTTCTTGGCGGTTACGCGTATCGTGATGGTACCGTTACCGAGAGAGCAGCCGGTACCCTGGGCGATGAAGTTGGAACCGCTCGTTCTGGTCGATACGTTAGCGGCGGGGCATCCCGCTCCATTATCGCCGGTATCTTTGAGCCAGGCAGGGGCCAATGCGGTCCAGAAGGTCTGCTCGGCCGATGCTCCGTATATGTTAATGTCATCAGCAAAGGCGGCTGTTGCGCCAAAAGCTATCAGGGAAACCCCGATTAGTGTATTGAGTAATCTATTCCGTACCATAATTCAAATCCTCCTTTATGATCTTGTCATTCGCATATCAAGTAAATTTCATAGAACTTAAGCAACCCTTCTCTTGAGACCGATGAGACCGAGTAGACCCGGGGCCAGTAGCAGCAGACCCGGTGGCACGGGCGTGGCGGTAGGATTGATAATCGTGCTTCCGTCCGCCATGGTCCTTAGCGTAGCAATCTTGGTGCCTGCGCCGGCGTTGTCGCCGCTCGCGAAGTAATAGAGGTTCATGTCCACGTATCCCAGGGTAGCCATAGTAGACAGGGAGGCCTCCCCGGTACCGGTGCTCAGAAAACCGCCGAAAGTTCCAGGACTGGCATCGAACCTGGACACATAGCCATTCGCTGAGCTCTGTGGGATGTAAACCGTGCTATTGCCGTTCGCCGCGCTGGTGTAAGTAGTTAAAATACTCTGTACATTGCTGAAGTAGCCAGCATACTTGCGTGCTACGCTCGATTCTGCCTGAGTGCCACTGACCCAGACCCGTTTATCGGTGTTGCTTCCGTCGTAGAGAAAATATGCCACATACAGGGTACTCCAGTCCGTGCCCGTGTAGCCCGTGAATGCATCGCTGCCACCGCCAACGGTCAGGTTGCTCGTGCCGGCAAACTGCTGGTCGCTAGAAGCATTGTAGAGTGACGTGGCCGCTTCATACTTCGTTGTGGAAGTATCATACACGACCCTTATCAAGTCATAGGTGCCGAAGGCGGCATGGCTCTGTCCCGCAAAAGCAAGAACAAACGCGACAGTCGTGAACACTAAAAGAAATTTCTTCATTGTTACTCCTCCTTTTTTCATAATTCGTGCATCTCTATCTCCTTCAGGCAACCCAGCCGCCCTTGTTCTCAAGGGCCTGTGGCTTTCCGTCATCCCGTTGCCGGAATTTTGGCTTTTCTCTGAGGGCCGGGGTCTTGAGCGGGGCCCCTGGTCCCGCAACCGTTATCCTGTTTCTTAAGATCTCTTCTTGCATCACCTCCCCGGTCTCGATCCGATGCACACATGCTCTTATCCGCACATCGAATCTTGGAATCATTCCGCGCTTTCCCGAAATCTCTTACGGCGGATCTTTTATGTCTTCAATGAACTTAAGGGCAGTATATCTGCGGGATGTTGCGCTCGTATGAAGGTCAAATTAAAGTTTCTTGAAACTGGCGGATGGTGCAGTCAATCGTTGTGTGACAGTACGTATTTTCGGCTCACAGATATCTTCTTTATTCGTCAAGGGGAAGAGATATCTCGACCTTTGCCTTTTCTCTGAGCGTTGCCGTATAAGCGTTCGCGTCGGTCTGAGCCTTTTCCCGCTTAAGAGCGGTACGCAGCTGATCTTTAACCGTTTCAAACGGGATTGTGGCCTCCGGTTTCCTCTCCGTCGCCTTGACCAGGCTATAGCCTGCGCTCGTCTCCACTACGGCACTTATTTCTCCGGGCTTGAGGGAGAAAAGGGCATCCTCGATGGGTTTTAGGATCTGACCCGTGCGGATATAGCCCAGGTCTCCCCCTTTGGCGCTACTTGGGTCCTCGGAATACGTGCGCGCCAGCGACGCAAAATCCTGCCCCTGCCGCACCTTGGCGAGAATATCTTCCAGTTTCTTTCTGCTTTCCGCTTTTCTACTCTCGCTCCATTGAGGGTCCACTTTAATCAAAATCAGTGAGGCCCGTACCTGCTCAGCCTGACGGAATGAGTCCCGGTTATGATCGTAGTAAGTCCAGATATCTTGATCGGTAACAACCGCTTTGGGTACGAACACCGTCGTGATCATCTTCTCGACAGAGAGCGTTCTTTCGATCTGGGCTTTCAAGAGAGCAGGGGTTGCGGCAACAGAGTTTAACGCGTTAGCGAAGGCAGTCTCGTTTTCGTACTGGGCCTTTATTTTGGCGAACCGTTCGTCTATTTCGGATTCGCTCACCTTGGTCTGTTTCTTGCTTTCCTGATAGAGGAGTTCTCTGCGGATCAGACCCTCAACGACTTCCGTACGAAGGCGCGATATCTGCCGGCACGTGAGAGGATTCCCCGTGTCGATAACGATGCGCTCCATCCTGTTGAGTTCACGGTTAAAATCAGCCAGGGCGATATCCGACCCGTTGACTACGGCAACGACGCCGGGCTTTACGACCTGAGATCTCTTCTCGGCAGATTTTTCAGGCGCTTGACGCGTTTCCGCGCTTAGGGCTACGGAGCCCCCCCATAGACTGACAACCGCCGCCAAAACGAGTATTGTCTTCGTTGATTTCATGTTTATTCCCTCTTGTTTTCGAAAAGAATTGCAGGGTTTGACAAAATAAGAATCTTCACGTTACGTGTGCTATTTTGACTTAAGTTTCTGCTCGTCAATCCTGTCTTTGTAATCCTGAACGAGCTCCTCCAGCGCTACCCTCTTGATCTTGGTAAAGGGCTCTTTTTCGAAGAGTGTGGTTACCACGCCTTTGTTCGCGTACCGGTTGAGAAGTTCTGCGCTGATCACATAAAGACGTGCATTGTTGTCCGCACATTGATCGTATTTTTGACTCTTTTGTTTGAGATCTCTTTCCCTCTCCTGCAACGTCTGAAAGGTCTGCTTTTGTCTTTTTTCCGAAGCGTCACGCTCGGCCTCGGCCTTGGCCATGCGCTCTGCCGCCTGCTTCTTTTCGGCGTCTAAGGAGGTCTGTAGCGTGAGGCGTTTCTTGTCCGAAGCATCTATTTGCAGCGCGAGCGCTTCGACTTTTGCTTTCAAATCCTTGTTCCCCAGCTCAAGACGTGCTTTGTCTTTGGTCAGGGTCTCTAATTGAGCTTGCGCCTGCTGCTTTTCGTCTTCCGTGGCATCCTTTAGCGTCATCTCCTGCTGGTACTTCTTCTGCGTCTGGGTCAGTCGCTGGTTCATCTCTTTGATTTTCGCTTGTGAGGTCCTATCATGGCTTGCTACCTGCAAAAAACCGCAGCCGAGCCCTATCCCGAGTCCAGCGATCCCTGCAATCGCGATATAGGCTATACGCTTGACTTCGGTCTTGTTCATGACCGCACCTCCTAAAACTTGTAATTCAGATCAAGAAAGAATGAGTCGATGCCGAAACTCTGACCCCAGATCTCGTTCGTTGTCACCCACTTGAGCGAAGCCCACATGTTCTTGCGAAGACCGAAATCACCTCCGAGGATCCATCCCTTGGCGTTCGTACCTCCAAGGTGAAAGGTGGAATCGGCGAAGGCGTCCAAAATGGCATCATCGCCCAGATAGCGATAGTAGCCAAAAACTTTCCACTTGCCGAAATCTCTGACTTCCGGATGTCCCACGGCCAAACCCGCCTGATATCCCTCGGTGCGCTCTTTCACATCCTGGCTCGTAAGGAAGGCCACTTCCTCTCGGTCAAAGCCAAGATTCTTCACATAATCCCCGAGCAGAACAATGTGGATCGGATTCCAGAAGCCGATATCGAGGGTACCGGTGATGTTGAGTTCCTTGAACTTGGAAGCAAGACCTATCTTCGTTGAATTGAGAGGGTCGATATAGAACCAGGTGTTTCCTTTCTGCTGAAACAGGGGGGAAGAGAAGTCGGTTTCTCCCGCCGCGCTACTCGGATCGTTGGGAACGCCCTGTACGTTTCGGTAATGGTAGTAGGCAACACCCAGCTTGCCGGAAACGTTCTCTGTGGGGTCAGTTTCCAGGCCCACTTGGCCTCCGAAAAGCCATTTGTCTGCCTGCTGGAACTCCAATTCCTGGAGTGGGAAGGCGCCTACCGTGGCGAATCCGGTGAGCAGTTTCTTTGGAAGTTCCTTCCTATAGGTGGCCGCTACGCCATCGAAAGCCACGGTCGGGTCCCAGACGAGGTCGGAATGGAAAAATGGGTTCTCAAATCTCCCACCAACAAGAGCAAATGATGGGATCGGTTTCCATTTGAGATAGGCCCTGTCGAAAACCACGCTGTAAGGGCTAAAGTACGTACCCATGGTTTGATTCGTCGAAACGGGGTTTGTAGTGCTGCCGGTGGACAGACGCAGCCCCACTTCGACCTGGTCGTCCGGCTGAGCCGTGGCCTCCAGGCGGGCCCGGATGAGCATACGGTGGCGATCGTTTTTCGAGTTTATAATGCCTGAAAGATCGGGTTTGATGATATCGTCATTGTCCTTTGGGAAATAGTCCCCGTTATATCGCAATCGTATGTCACCGCCAAAGCGGATACGCTTGGTCCACTCCGGATTTGCGGCGACCTGCATTTTGGCGTTGGTCTCCTGAATCACCTCATCCTTTATTTCCGCCTTCATCTTATCCCGCTCTTCTTTCTTCATGCCCGGCGACGCAGCAAGTTCCGTGGCCGAAACTCCGGGGGCGGTCTTCCCGGAGACTCTATCCGCATCATCGGCGCTGATAAGACCTTTGGTCTTAAGAATTTCCGTGAGCGCGGCAAGGGCGGAGAGACTGCCTTCGTCTTTGCGCAGCATAATTGCCTCAGCCTGCTCTTTGGTTATGAGCCCGTTCTTGACAAGGATCCTGGTTAGTTCTTCGATACCGGCAGATGGTGTAGCTCCCGATTCGGTTAGACCGGGTTGTTTAGCCTCCGTGGGCGTCTGTCCATAGGTACCCGAAACAAACACCAAAACGCTGAGACCGAACAGAATGGGTGCAACCCAGTTATGTCTGATTCTTCGCTTGAATATCATTCTCTCTCCAGATTTGAAACCCGCGTTCGTACGGTCAGTACGATAGCAGGCGGGTGTTGGAATCATGTTAACGTCATATAAAGATCATGTTAAGGCCAGTCCCTTGCCATTCTCAGTTTTCCGCTTGATGACTGCCGTCTTTTACGAACTGATTTTGACGTTCATAGCCGTATGTATTCCTTCAGGTAGCGGCTCGCCGATGCGGGCCGTCCTCAAACATTCCTTGACTGCATCGTCCACGCTCTGAAACCCCGAGGGCCGGGTGATCTTAAAGCCCGAAATTGTCCCGCCTTCGTCTATTTGAATGTAGACCAAAGCTTCCCATTTACTTTTGGGCCAGCCTTTGTTCTCGTCGAGACGTTTGCGAACGAGACCGTTAAGCTGTTTCTCCACAAGCCGTGTATACCAGGCGTACTTCCTCAAGAGCCCACCCTGGTCAAATCCGCCGGCTCCTCCACCCTTTCCCAGGGTGATAACGTCCCTGCCACCTTTTCCTTTTGCTGCCAATCCGAATCCGTCGGAACCAGCTCCTCCATCCCCTTCAAGCCCCAGAGGGCCGTCCGCTACGGGTTTACCATCTCCCTTCATGGCCCGGGCTTCAGATTGTGGGGCCATCTGCGGCACCGCTTCAATGGCCTTCTTCTGCGCCTCAGGCTCGGGCGGCTTCTCCTTGGGCGGGGGAGGCTCTTTGGGTGGTGGAAGGGGTTTTACCAGGTCCACTGTGGCTATGTGCTGTTTCTTGCTTCCGCCTTTGTCGCTCGCTACCAGATAGATGAGGCCGCCGGCCAAAAGCGCCAGCACGAGAATCACGGCTCCGGTAATCACGAAGGCTGATTGTGTAGACGTCTTCTTTTTTGCAGCCATATGCCCTCCTTGCATTGCAGCTTCACTTCACCAGTTTTTGCGTAACCAGACCAAGCTGCGTGATCTCGAGCCTGGTTAACAGATCGAGTACGTCAATGACGCTCTTGTAGGATATCTTCTCGTCTCCCTTGATCACGACCGGAAAATTGGGATTGACCGCCTTTATTTGCTTGAGCCTAGTTTCAAGTTCCGGCAGGGTGACGGGAAAGCTATCGAGATAAATAGTGCCCTCGGCCGTGATCGTAATGGCCTTGGTCGCGGGCTTGATATTGCTAGCTGCCGCGCTTGCCTTGGGAAGGTTCACGTTAATACCCTGCACCGTCGCCGTCACAACCATGATAAAAACGATGAGAAGGTTCCAGGCCAGATCGAGAAGCGGCACCACGTTCAGTTCGGCGTGCACTTCAAGATCATCGTAAGGGTTTTTGCTCACGTTTTACCTCCGTACTCTTCTTCGACCCTGGTGGTGAACTCTTCCATGAACACGTTCATATCGGCGCTCATGTTCTTTATGTCCTGCGACAGGAAGCTGTACTGAAAAAGGGCCGGGATAGCGAGCACGAGTCCCATAAGCGTGCAGGCAAGGGCCGACGCAACACCCGGCGCAATGGCCGCGAGGTTCGCCTCACCGGCTTCAGCCACGCCCGCGAAGGTGTTAATGACGCCCCAGACCGTGCCGAAGAGCCCCATGAAAGGCCCCCCCGAAATGCTGAGTGTGAAGAGGATGAGTCCCGAGGTGTTCCTTTTGCTCTCCTGCAGTGAGGCTTTTGCCAAAACGCCTTTGAAGGCTGTGAAGGCCTGTTGAGGAAGACAGACTGTGTCGGTCTTGTCTGTCCGGCCGAACCGTCTCTCCAGTTCGGCCATGCCCGCCTTATATACTCTGAAAAGAGAAGAACCTTCATACTCCGTATCTGACTCCCGCAAAGCTAAAACGCTCGTCGACTGACTGAAGGCGTCGGCGAAGGCGGCGTTCTCTTTATTGAGCCTTTTAAGACCACTGAACTTGTTAAAGAACAGGATCCAGGTGATACCCACCATGATGATAATTGCACCGATGATGAGCCAGCCGTCGAGGGTGATCGCCTTGGCGGTTACAACAAGCAGGTGTACAGTCAAATTCTGCGATCCGCCCCCTGACGAGGTTTCTTCATCAAGATACGAGAGAAGGGGCGTCTCGGGACCCTGACTTAGTGCCTCTGCCCTTATGTATGCCGCGCTGCGCGCTATCCCTGCAATTTCAATTTCGTCGATATCGCCGGCAAAGCCATTCTTCCCCTGTACCGTAGCGCCGATCCCTATGTCAGCCACCGGCTCAACAAGCCCACCGGAGAGTTTTTGTGACGTTTTCTCTTGTCCGTTTACGTAGACCGCCAGGTTCTTGCCCGGCTCTGCGCTCACGCCCACGTGAGCCCATTTCTGAGCGGGTATATCGACTGTCTTTTCAGTTGCGGTCTTCTTTTTTGCGTCAGTAAAGACGCAGTACAGCTTTGCGCCATCGATACCGATTACCACGGATTGTTTACCGTCGTCCCAGGAGAGAAGTCTCGCGTCCTGCTGAGCGCGCGCCGAACGCACCCATGCTGAGAACGTAAAGCCTTTGGAAATGTTCATCGAAGGGGACTTGGCGATAACGAGTTTATCGCCCTGGCCGCCCATGGTGACGCCTCGTCCGATGGCGGCCGCGATGTCGAGCTTGCCCGTAAACTCTTTGGCGTGATTGCCATAGGCGGTGGCATCATGCGGTGCGCCTTCCTTTTCACCAAGATGATATACGGCGAGTTGCGGTGTGTCGTAGGTCCCCCCGGAGTCTTCACCTGTTGCCGCCCCGCTGTTACCGTAGTAAAGCCAGACGAACTCCTGATTGGAGGCCGCCGGCACTCTGGGCGCTTTCACCCAGATCAATGCCATCTCTTCCTTGGCGCTATAGCGTTCTACGTGGTACTTAAGGGGCGTCTTGTCATCAGATGCAACCAATCTGATGTCCGATCCGTCGGGTTTGGCGTTTCCGAAGGTGAAATTGCCCGCGTCGAGCCTGAGCAACACGGGAAGATCCGTGATGGCTTCCCTGATGTCGGCACCTTCAGTGGTAGTGTTCAAAACTACTTTCTTTCTGTACTGCCACTTTGAGTCCCACCAGGCGTTTGCCTGCCCGGCCAGGGCCGTGAATAAATATGCTCCGGCTATAAGCCCGCACACCGCTACTCTCCCAAACCACCTATGCCGCATGAACCAACCTCCGTTTCGTTTGCTTTTGCATTCTCCGCACTCAGGCGACGAGTTGCGGTAACTGTCTCTAGAGCCGTCTTCTATCTGCTCGGGTTACCGCCTGAAGCCTCGGGCGAATCCAGGTCAAAGCTAACTACCCGCACATCCACGACCTTCATGGCATCTTCCACGGGTTGTGCCTGCTTCGCCGCGTCCTTACCCGCTGAATTCGTGAAGCCCGAGTCTTGCATCACGCTCGTCGCGGCACTCATGGTCGTGGAGCCGCTCAGGGCTCCAAGGCTGATCCCCGATGATGAGGAGGGCAGCCCCACGGGGGGGACCTGGAACCTCATGTTCATGGCGTTGATAACCTGGCTGGCGGCGAGAATGCCCCTGCCCCCTGATATGCCTGCCTCTCCCGCATCGAGCACACCTCTCGGGGCGAAGATATAGAGATCCCCGATCGGGGGCGCCGTGAGCGGCCCGGCCTGGTCCGGATCGTAGGTCATTGCCCTGATGCCGCTCCCCACGGTTGGCGGACTGATCTTGAGCGAGCATATTCCGGTGGTCTTGTCGCACGTGTACACGGGCTTACCCATACTGATAACCGCCTTGGAACCGCGTCCCGCATTGATATTTCCGTAGTCGCTCCAGATGGTAATGTCACCACCCATGAACGTCATGATCCTCGATTCGTTCACGTTCACATCACCATGGGCAAAAACATCGATGGCGCCGCCCGTAGAGGTGAAGATGCCCGTGCTCTTTCCTTCCGTGCTGCCGAGGACGGTCTTCCCCACGTTCACATCACCCGTGGCCATAAGAAACAGATTTCCACCTCCTGTCGTGGATATCTGCGAAGCGGTCATGGCGATGTTTTTCCCTTTGTTCCATTCCGCATAGAAGGGTGTGATGATCCTGTTCGTCGCATCATTCAAGGATTGCTCGGCCCCTGCGCTCTCGCCATTTGCCAGATGGTCCGCATAGTCAGCCCCCACGGTCCTCAAGTCGCTGAAAAAGGTATCAACGTCCCCAGGTGCGAGCGCTCCGGCGTACCCGGCAGCTACGATAATTGAACCGCCGTTATCCAGGGCCTGGTTTTCGATGTTACCGACCGCGGAGATCCCCTTGGTATTGCCGAGATCTATGTTGCCTCCGGCCTGAACTACAAGATATCCCGGTCCGCCGATCTCGATCTTCTCGTTCACAGCGTTCGCATTATAGCCGTACGTAATGTCGCCCCCCGCAGAAATGCGCGTGACATCTGTGTCATGGATGTTCTGCCCGGCGTACATAAGGTCGGTAATATCCCCGCCTGCTGTGATTTCCGCCTTCTTCGGAAGTGTAATGCTCATATCTGTGATATCACGTCCCGCATTGATCACCACCGGGTTCGGGTCGGCCGAATGGATGGGGCCGACGGGGTAAAGGGCATGCGTGGTCAGATTTGTGTCTTCCTGGGTGCTTTTTTGCAAGGTGAAGGCCTGTACGGGGTCGGCATCCGACATGCTCCAGGTTGCGCCGTTCCAGAAGGTAATATCCCGGCCAGATTCAAACGTCAGCGATCCGTTCGCGGTTGGTACCTGAACATAAGCGCCCGGCCCGTAGACGTTGATGTCCCGTCCGGCGCTTATGTGAACCGAAGGAGGCAGGATCAGGTTTCTGCTACTCGTGGAACTGTAAGAATAACCGGGGATGCCCGCATACAGGGAAGTGTCCACAGAACCGTAAATGTTCACGTCGCCCGTCACCGCCATAAGGCTTACCTTGGAGGCCGCAGTGTAGGTATTATCCCACCAGTTGCGGCCGCCTCCCGTGCTGTCGCCCCACGCAAGGCTCGGATTAAGGATTGCGCCTATCTCTATGTTTCCCTGGGCCGAGACATTGATATTTGCATCGAAGGCCTCAATCAATTGTGCCTGCTTTTTGATCGTGTTCAACGTCTTTTGGCTGGGGGAACCAAAGTTGCCCATACTGCTCAATATGGCGGTCCCCTTCTTCACGAGAAAACGGCCCTTGAGATTGCCTCCCGAGTAAACCGTCAGATTCCCCGTCCCGAAGGTCCCTATCTGGCTGAAAAAAGTCGCGCCCGAACGCACGTAGACATCGCCTCCAGCCATGGCGGCAATGCCTTCCGTGGGAAAAAGACTCTGCGAGGGGTTGGTCACATAATTGGCAACCACCTGCTTATGCGTTCTGAACCCTGCGTTGTCCTGGTAGGTGGAGAGCCAGTTTTGCGAGAGCCCTCCGGTCGAAGACGCAAGATTGCCCCCCACATTTCCGGCGACGTTGAGGGTGATGTTTCCCCCGCCTGCGTAAGTGCTATAGTTGCTGACGCTGCCCGTTGAACTCTCCCCGGTTGTCCGGATGGCCCCCAGGTAGCCGGAGGCTGATTTGTCCAGGCTGAGGTCGCCCCCGACCTGCAGACTAATATCTCCCACAGTGGTTTGAATGGCCGCTTGTGCAGTAGCGCTCGGGCTGACTTCGAGGTTTCCCTTCACGTCACCTAAGACTTTTCCTGAATAGGTGGCGAGCGAATACTGCATGGATGAGGCAGTCATGTAATTATTCGACGAGCCGGCATTAATCGTGGTGTTCCCGCCGGAAGCGAATCGTATATCGCCTGTCTCCGTG
Source organism: Syntrophorhabdaceae bacterium (assembly GCA_035541755.1). NCBI lineage: Bacteria > Pseudomonadati > Thermodesulfobacteriota > Syntrophorhabdia > Syntrophorhabdales > Syntrophorhabdaceae > Syntrophorhabdaceae bacterium. Next base: position 15,960 of record DATKMQ010000011.1, on the reverse strand, counting down.
TATATCACTTTGCCCGCCCCTGTAGAGATGTTTCCCGTGGTGGCGCCCTGAATGACTGCAGGCTTGACGGACATGAAATCGGCGCTTGTGGTCTCCGCCCCGGCCACAAGGTTTATGCTAAACGAGGGTTTCGCGGTTTTACTGGTCAATGACGAGTATCCGGAAGAACCTGTCGGTGCATCCGTTATGTTCCCATAAAGTGTGAGGTTCCCCCCTGCCCTAAGCGTCAGCGAGCCGACCTCATTGGAAAAATGGAGTGATCCGAGGTCCCAGTTCTGGCTCAACGTCGCCGTGCCGAGGCTCAAGTCGCCGGAGCTCGCGACCACGATGTTTGGTCGCAGATGTAACTGCGAGGGAGACAAACCGAGTCCTGCTGCGAACCCGTTCTTCAGGGAGGAGGCGGAGGCGCTGTTCATAAATGCCTGGGTATTCGACTGTATCGCGCTTATTGCCGCAGAGTCGATCGTGGCGTAGTTCGTATAGGTCCTCACCGCATCGACATATATACCGGCAGCCCCATTCACTCGGCCGTTAAGCGCCATGTTGAGCTGATCGTAGTTTGCGCCGCTCAGACTGCCCCGGAATGTGGTTTTCCCACCAGCGCCCGATCCGGCACCGGCGACGTTGATAGTCGAGTCGCTCTTGAAATCAAGGGTCCCCGTGTCCACACCAAGGGTCACCTCCCCGCCTTTTGCACTGGTGGCGGCCCCCTGGGCCAGAATCGAGCTGCCGGAGATCGTCAGATTTTGCTTGGCGTAGAGTTCGGCAACCCCTGCGTTACCACTGGTTTGAGACACGTTGATCGTGCTGCTGGTGAGGCTCAGGCTACCCCCGTCTGCCGTAATTTTCACGTTCCTGCCCGCCACCGTCTGATTGGCTATTGCTATATCTCCCGCCATGGACCTGATGTTCAAGGTTTCGGTGAAACCCCCGCTGTTAAGCGCTGTGTTCAATGATCCAAAATCTCCGATCCGGCTGGTCACGAGCGAGAATGAGCCGCCGCGCCCGCCCGCTCCCGCCTGGCCGTTAATGCTCCCGTTCAGCGTAAGTCCCCCGCCGGGCGCGTAGATGCTTACGCTGCCTGCGTCCGTATGTGAGCCCGCTGACACGTCGATAAGAGATCCGGCATCAAGATTGATGGTCCCCCCGTTTGTGCTCGTCATTGAGACGTTCCCCCCGGGGGCGCACACGGTCCCCTGCAGGTCGAGCATAGCCCCTCTGGAGAGCGAGATATTGTCCGAAGCGCTTACATTCAGCTGGCCGGATCTGCTTTGAATCAGGGTAGACACATTGATGGCCCTGCCGGCCACACTGAGCGTTCCGCCCGGCGTCACACCGGTGCCCGCAGTGCCGCTGCCCGGGCCGATATTCACGCTGCCGCTGCCAGCGTTCACCTGAAAGTTGGCCGGCGTATAAATGGGAGAGAGGCTCGGGTCACCGGCGGCGTCCATGTAATAGGATGTGGTCACTCGCGCGGCTTTTATATTCAGGTCAACCCCGCCCGTCCTGAGATTGCCCACGCCTTTGAAAGTCAGGTCGTTTGCGGCGTTCAGGTTCACCCCTGAGAAGGAGTCGAAGAGCACGTCACCCTTACCCACCGACATCTCCTGGGATTCGAACGTAATGGTCCCTGTTCCCAGGGCGCCCGTAGACGAATTCGTAGCCCCCGTGTTGAGAAGATTTATGGTCTGCGCTTGAATCTTGACTGCGCCCCCGGCATCGCCCACGATCCTGCCCGCGTCGATAGTGAGTGTGTCTTTAACGGACAGGGCATCGGCAAAGGCCCCCTTGAAGATAAGGTCGGTGGCACTTGTGAGTCCGATATTCTCGAAAGTTGCGGTGAAATCGTTCCATTGACTCTGCTTGAGGAATATGCCGTCTCCGTCCGTTCCATTGTAACCGTCCACCGCTACAGTGATTTTGCTGCCCTTAAGGTTAAGCTCGCTGTGATCGGACTTGAGTATGCCTGCAAGGTCGAGGTTCTTCACCTGAAGATTAACTGCGTTAGACGCATGCACCTGGGCGCCTGCATTGATCGTTGCTTTTCCGTTCGGCGTGATTATAGATGCCGCTCCTGCGCCCTGAGAGGAAGAAAGCGCAAGCACGGCCGTTCCGGCCTCGAGCGTGATGAGGTCGGTCGCAGCCAGGATCACATTCTCCGCCTGAAGGCTGATACCATCCTTTAGCGTCACGGAGGTGGCCGTGATGGAATTGACCGGATCGTCGAGGTTCGTGAATCCGAGTCCTATGGTTTTAAATCCGCTATTATTGAGCGATGATGCCGATACGGTGAGGGTACCGATCACGTCCGGGGCGACGTCCTGCAGCCGGGTCGTGAAACCGAATCCCTCCGGCAACGGCACTGCCGACGCCTGCACTGTAACGTTCGACCCGCTCAGAGCGATGGCCCCGCCGCTGTATCCAGACAATGCGCCCGCTTGAACGACCCCGTTGAAAACAGTTGTGTTCGCGCGCGCGGTGAGGGTTCCAGCATCACCGGCCACGATGCTCTGGATCTCAAAATTGCCCTCTTTGAGCACGTCGGAAGCTGATCTTACGCTGTATCCAGTGTAGACCTGCGAGCTTATGCCGGTCCCTGAAACCGTACGATAGCCGGAAACAACGGTGTATCCCTCTTTTGATATCTGGGTAGAGCCGGCGGTGACTTTGGTTCCGAGATCTGTAACGACGTAGGCTCCCGGCAAAAACGCGTATGAGGAGGGTAAAAGCGAGTACACGCCGGCTGCAAGACCGTTTCCACCGGAGAGATAGACCGCGTTGCCGGGAAGCGTGACGCCGGGCACGACCACATAGACGCCTGCCTTGGCGAGCGGGTTCGTGGTTCCAGACGTCCAGGGCAGAAATGTGTACGTAAAGACCGAGCCCCCACCGGAGATATCCAGAGTTGCCCCTTCACTCACGATCACATCTGCGCTCGAGCCCGCTGCGGAGATCGAAATCGATTTGTCAGGCGCAGTAGTCACCGCGGTGTAGGGGGCCGAAACATCCGGGTGATTCTTATCGCCCACGCCCCACACATTGTCCCCGAGGCTAGACTGAACGTCCCCGTACTTTACCGCGACTTCGCCCCTCGTAGTGGTTGTACTTCCGTCTGCAAGATATACCCGCCCATTCGCCCCGGTGGCCTCCAGATCAATAGACCCCATGGGCGCGGCAATGTAGCCCCTCTGCTCGATACCCTGGGCGGCCCGTATGGTCAGGCTTCCTCCTGCCGAATAGATCGGGTCCGCCACGTACACGCCGGAGGGCAGGATGGTTACTTTTCCGTTGGGAGCATTGATCGTAAATAGCGAGGAGGTCGTAGGATAGATTCTCGCCGCTTCCATGGTCAAATCGCCGGGCACCCTGAGTTGCCCTGACCACTTGTGGGAACCGCCGACCTTGTAAAGTGCATCGGTAAGCCTGATGTCCCTAAGTGCTTGCAGTCTGACATCGCTATAGCCCGAGAAGGCAACATCCCCCGTGATGTCGAGCCATGTGCCGGACAGTGTGATCTTTCCCGTGCCCGCCGCAGGATCGACGATAGATGGTTGAGCGGCGCTCGTGACCTGTATCCACGGGGCGCCTAAAGTGAGATCGCCCGATCCGGTGATCACAGGCGCCGATAACGTAAGGCTTCTTCCAAAATCGACTCTTCCCGAACCGCTCAGATTGAGCGTGCCCTGGTCTGCACTATTCGTAAGACTCAGCGCGTCGAAACCGTTCTGTTTGAATTGAGCGAGTTCATCCTGAGATATGGAGAGTGCGCTCGCGCTCTTCTTCTCTATGCTTAATGTACCGCCTTGCAACCGGGAGGCCCTGGCCTGACCCTCAAGCAAGCTGTTGAGCGTCAAATTACTGGTAGCGGTGAGGTTTATGCTTCCCGAAGCGCCTCCGTCCAAAACGGTGGCAATCTTTCTATCCGATCCCACCACGGTTCGAGTAACCAGGACTCCTCCGGAAACGCTCACAAGTGATCCCTCCGAGAGAACGAGGTCGCTTGCGGCATTGAGGGTAACGGTGCCGCCGGATAGTGGCGTTACGTCCAAAGTCAGACCGGCCACAGGCGCGGTAGTGCTGCGCTCATTGTATCCTTCCGCAAGGGCCTCTCCCCCGGTTTCGAAAACAAGACCCCCGACAGATGAAATAACGCTGATACTACCCGCCGGTGCGTTCAGCGTGCCTGCAATATCCACAGAAGGGGCGTTTGCCGAGATGACGCCATTGGGTCCTGTTGATATAACGGATCCTGCCGCCATGCTCAACTTTGCGTTCGCATTGATTAGGCTCATGGACCAGTCGGGTACAGTCTGGCCTTGCGTAGACGTGAGATTTGAAGGCACCTTGCCTGCATTGAGCGTGACCGAAGAATTCCCGATCAGGTCCTGTCCCACCCTAATGAGCGACGGGGAAGCGCTTCCGGCATTGCCCGGACGCATGGCCCCGATCAAGGCCGCCAGGGGGGTGGCCAGTTTCCAGGAAGAAGGCTCTATTGTTACGTTTGCCCCGATATTAAGGTCGTTTACGCTACTTAGCGTGATCCGTGTGAAACCGGTGGGGTCCAAAAGATCGGGGTTGAGGAGCAGACCAACGTCCCCGGAAGATGAAGCCGATGACAGCACATTCACACGACTCGCGTGCAGACTGATCGCCCCGCCGTCTTTCCCTGCGAGCGAATATCCGCGGAGATCTCCCTGAACACTGAGCGAAGATCCTTGCAGGGAAAGCGTTCCTGCATTCCCCCCGGTGATCTTGCTTGCCGAGTCGATCTGGTACCCGCCGCTTACATCGATGAGCGCTCCTGGCATAACGGCAACGCCCTGACCCGTCACAGTCTTATCTAAGACTTCGATGGTGCCTCCGTCGAGATGACCTGACGTAACCTTTGCCGCCGGGGAGTTTCCAAGAACCATGTTGTTGACCTTTTCGCCAGAGGCGATAAGACTGCTGCCGGCCCCCACATATATCTTCTCTTCCAGGGTGCTCGAGGGGTCTTGCTTGATATTCGACTCGATTCCAAGTTTTATGGCGCCTCCGAGCGCGGTGATGGCAGCGTAATCCTCAATCCGTCTTGCCCTTGCAATGAATGTCCCTCCGGGGTTCACGGTCACGGCGGCGCCTGGCTGCAAGGTGAGCTGCGTATTGGTCGCCAGATAAATGAAGCCAAGATCGGCATCGCTTAAGGTCCTGCCAGAAAGATAGGTGGTGGAACTCGACAGCGGATCTTCCGCGCCAAATGTCGAAGGCAGCGGCGAAGCCTCGGGCGTGACCACGATCTCCTGAGTGAAGAAATCGATCGGACTTGGCTCGTTGGCAGAATTAAGCATTTGCGTATCCCCGCCTATATAAATCTGCCCCCCTTTGGGCTCCACATAGCCTGCCCTGGACTGGTTGCCGGTTCCATTGACGGGCTCGGCGGTCTTGTACTGGAAGATCCCTTTGGTCACATTGCCCCGAAGGGTTCCATCGAGAACCACTGTGCGCGCCTTGATGTAAAGACTTCCCGCGTCGCTCCCTTCTTTATGGGCTGCCACGTAGGTCGGCAGGTTGACCATCTGGTCATAGTGCAAATTCGGATCCGCACTGCTTATGCTGTACAATTTGCTGCCGGAGCGTAGATAGGTCGTCTCCCCGTATCCGCCTGCGTAGTTGGTCCCTCCGCCGGACAAATCGATGACCGCGCCCTGTCTTACCACTGCGTCGCCCGTGGTAGCGCCGGTCCCCTGATTGACCAGGTTAATGTCCACGGTGCCGCCTGTTGTGTGTCTCTCAAAGGCCGTAAGGCCTTCGTTGGAAAAAGCACCCGAGACATCTCCGATGTTTGATCCACCCGTGCGGGTGAACGTCACTGTCTGTCCCTGCAGCACTCCTCCTTTCTGGATAAATTCGTCCCGAAGGTTGCTCGTGTTCATCTGGACTTCGAGAAAATTGGCCGAGGCCGGCTTGTCTATCCATAAGCCGCTCACGTCTATTTTGCTGCCGGAGTCAAGGTAAACGCGCTTGTTCGCGTTGAGCGATACATAACCCGATGGGGCTACAATCGAGCCGTGGTGTTCGATACGGTCCACATATGTCTGTGGACTCCAGGGGACATTGGCATCAAGGCCGCTAAAGACCACGGTACCCTGGACTGTCTGAAATGACTTGTGGACAGGGTCTGAGGAGTCAGAAACAGGAAGTAGTATTTGACTGTTCGCTCCGGTGAGTATTTTGTCCGATGCGAGAAGCTCAACGTGGCCCGCCCGCTCCACAGCGGTTACCGCCCGGATGATGCCTTCATGGTTCACGATGTTGCCGTACATGCCCACCACTCCCGTGTCAGCGGAAAGAAGTCCGCCTTCGAGATTGTGAGCGAGGGAGCCTGCGGGGCTCTCGTACATCTTCACAACGCGCGTCGTACGACTCTCACTGGCGCCACCTGGTCCTGTCTGATATGAATACACGTTTCCGCTGGCATCGGTCGCCAGAGCAAGCGCCAGGTTTGTTCCGGCAACAAGCCCTATCTGTCCCGACGGTGTTGTAATGGTGCCGCCATTCTCAACCTGCGGCCCCACCAGAAAGACTGAACCTTCATCGTCTGTGGTGATGATCCCGTAATTTGAAACCGGACCCGGCACGTTGTTTGTGGGATCGTAAAGGAGGTTATCGCCGCGCCCATTGTAGTTCTCGGCCTTGAAGTTAAAAAGACCATTCAAGAAATCGCTGTTTGTAAGATTATTCGAGGTGGCGATCAGGGAATGGATGTTCAGCTGAGAGGTGGGACCAAAAAGGATGCCGTTCTGGTTGATAAGATAAACTTTACCGTCTCCTGTGAGTCTCCCGAAAATCTGGCTTGGGTTGGCATCCCAGATACGATTCAAAGCCTCCCAATTCCTGTTTCCCTGTTGATCGAAGTGCACCCATGCCTGACTGCCTATGTCGAACGAATCCCAATCCAGGACAGCCTTTGCCTGATTCTGGTAGATCGTCAATTTGGCGAGTCCTCCGTCGGTACTGTTTGCCACCGAGCTGACCCCCTGGGTAATGCTTCGTAACTGGGGCAGGGTTTTGGGAGCCACCGCCGGCAGGGCGAGCTTTCCGTATATTCCCGGAATATTGGGTCCCGCCGCGAACAAAGAGGAATGGATCATCGCGAGCCCCAGATACAGGGCCATTGCTTTTCGTAGTGTTCTTCTTCCGGTCATCTTTGGTCCCCCGCTAAGTTCATATGACGGCAATATCCGCCTCGCGCGTCTACTGGAGTTCGCCCTAAGGTCACCGTAGTGTATCTGAACGAAGAATATCGACAACCTGTTAAACTTGTGTTAATAAAGATTGAAATTCCGGTTAAATGGTCGCCCGGCCGACGCCCTTGGTTTACGCCCCGTGGTGCGATCCCCGGGCAACTCAAAACTGTGCCCCCACCTTGAAATGGATCCGGCTCTGGTACTTATCGGTTTTATCCGTGTCCTTAACCGGGAAAGCCAGGGCGACTTCGTAGAAAAGATTCTTTTTATGCAGATTTCCTCGCGCCCCGGCGCCCACACCTCCGAGCCTCACTACCTCATCTTGACCGGGCAGGGCATCTTTCACATTGAGCCAGGCATAGTCATAAAAGACGAAAGGAATGAATTCAAAACGGTCCTTCAGATTGAGCTTAAGTCCGATATCCGGGCCATGTAGCTCCACCGTGCTGTGAAGCGCGTCATCGCCGGAGGCCTCGCCTTCCTTGTATCCCCGCACGTTCGTCATGCCACCGGCAAAATACTGCTCTGTAGAAATCAGCGGCTGGTCCGATAACTGACCATCCAGTTTCAGAAAGAGACTTAAGCCCCCGGGCAGCTTCTGTTCTCGTTCAGCCCCCGCGGTCATGTACATGTAGTTTCCCCTGGCATTCGCCCGTTGGTTCTCGAACTGCTGCGCATCGGTGACGAACCCCCGGAAGGCCACGTTGAGACCACCGCTAAAGCGCGTGCCTCCCCATGAATCGACCAGATAGGAGCTGTAGATAAAGGATAGCGGAAGATAGGTGGTCGGTTTAATCTCGGCACCCTGGTCCGCTCCGCTCAAAGCGGTTGTTTCTGCAAAGTCTTTATAATCGAGGCCGAGGGTAATATTGTGGGTGTACGTCTTGTAGGGCTCAAGCGGGACCACGTAGCGCAATCCAAGGATGGTTCCCTTTCCGTTCACCAGGAGGCTTTCAGCAGAGGTGATTGTATTGCTTTCGGATCTGATCGCAAACAGCGCGATCTGATGGTCGATAAGCCAGGGAGCGGGCAGCGTGTATGACAGGGCGTAAAGCTTCACCTCGGAGGTGTCCTCCGGAGACGTCTGATACTGCGCGGAAATGGAGTGACCCTTTTGCCACAGGTTATCATAGTGCAGCGTGGCATTGAGGCGCAGATCCGTGGTATCGTGCGTGCTTCGATTGTTCAGTTCCAGGCTGCCGTGCAAGGGTGGGTGGTCATCGACCTTTATGTCCACATCAGTGTGGCCCGGTTCTTTGCCGGGGGTGAGCGCAGGGCTTACCTTAAGATCGTCGTTGCGACCGATGCGCTCAAGATCCTTCTGCACATCTGGCAGAAATATGACCTTTCCAGGGGCAAGAGAGGGGAGGTCTTCGAGAATCTTTTTTCTGGTGAACCAGCGATTTCCCGTGATCCTGACCATTCCTATGGTGCTTTCGATGACCTCAAGACGGATTATCCCTTTCTCTACGGTCTGCTCCGGAATATTGACAAGCACCGCAGGGTATCCCTTGTCGTGATAGGACTTCTCCAATGCGCCGCGGGCGCTCTCCACGTCTTGAGAGGTCCTCCCCGGCCCTCTAAAGGGTTCTAGAATGTCCTTGACAGCTTTCTCTGAAAACAGCGTATTCCCCTCCACAATAAAAGACTGTATTTCAAACGCAGGTAGCTCGTCCGTGGCGCCAACGCGCTCGACACAACAAAGAAGAATTAGCAGGGCAGATGCAATAAAGCCCATTCGGAGCACGTACCGCGCGGTCGTGAGGCGCCGCTTTTGTCTGTCTGTTGCACCCTTTCCCGGCCTTGTCATCCGTTGCATGAACCACTCTAATTGCATCATGATCGCCCGGCTGGCGTAGGGGCCGACCCCGGTGAATGCTCGCAGTTTCATGGGCCGTTCCTATCTGGCCTCCGGCTGCAAGATCCCGTCCGGTCTCGCCGGTTCTACCAGGATGTCGCAAGTGAGCGGCTCTCCACCAAATGCATGACCATAATCGATAGTAATGAACCGGTCGTCAACGCCCACGATGCGGCCTACGAGAGGTCCTGTTCGAACCAGAGTACCTGTATGCGCATCAATATCGATTTCATACCGGTCAGCTAATTCACGTACCGCGGCCTCGCCGAAAGGTGTCGCCACCACCTTCGCAGCGGGGAAAAAAGTGATAATCACATCCCCCTGTGTAACCGACGTGATCTTCCCGGGCACAGCAGGATCGATAATGAAGCTATCGCCCGTTTGGGGCGTTTTCCCTGTTTTGGCCCGGTACTCTTCAGGAGTGAGACGAACTTCTTTGTTCCGGCGCCGTACTTTGGCAATTTGCAGAAAGTTCTCGTTCTTGTGCGTTTCGGGCAATCGTTCGGCACGGATCGTTACCGCCTGCCTTTCTCCTGTCTTAAGACCGACGATCGCCTTCGACAGCTGATAGATAATCTCAGCCTCAAAACCTCTTTGAGAACCGGTGTCAGGAGTATCTGCGGCTTCGCCTGCTGAAATGACGATAGGCGTGTTTGCCTGTCTTGCTCTGAATATCGACGATTTGATGAGGTTGGCATCTTCTTCGGCCATGTCCGATGACGCCGCAATTTCCCCATTGTCCAGACGGCAGGTGAAATGAATTTGCGCGGGTTCGCCGGCAACCACCGTATGACCTTTGGCGCTAACGGCAGCGGGCTTGGTTATCGGTGGACCTGCCAGCTCCCTACTTGATGAACATCCGCCCGACATGCTCGCTATCAGCGTAGCGATAGAGATCATCACCAAGGCCCATGGGATGTTTCGCGTTACATCCTTACCTTTATTGCACTTCATTCCCTGAACCGGCAACTTCACGACACTCCTATTTGCAATCTTTGGTGTTCCCTCTTAAGGAGAGACTATGATATTCGCGTCTTATCCGGCAAAGCCGGAACGCCCGCCGAAACAGTGTGAAACTGTAACAAGCCGATGTTGCGGTCGTATTAAGAAATTATTAAGAACGTGTGAAAGCCCTACCACCGCGCGATCCGGCTGCTCGAGGCCTGATAATACTGACTTTACGCAAGGTTCACACTAACGTCATGCGGGTATAACATTATCATGGGACAATAGTTTCCATGGTCGGGAATAGACGGCCAGTCGAGGTTGTGAAAATTCTTGAAGGTCGGCGGTGCGTGTTGTTGGCCAAAAGATGAATTGACAACGAGGAGGAACGATGAAGGATTTCACTATTCACCGGAAATGCGCAAATTGCAGAGGATATTATGAAATGAAGCTCCGGGACATAAGGAGGGATTTTAAGAACTCCTGTCCTGTCTGCGGCCATTCCAACAGCGTGTCCGAGAATCAGGCCGCGCGGGCACAACGTCTGCTTGAGAGACTTGAAGAGAAGCAGCGGGTCACGCACACCGCCTAAACCACCGCTCGCGCGCTTGCTGCATCATCTCGCAGGGTGACCGTCCTGGAACGGACTATTTGTGGGACGCCGCGAGCCTTATGTCGGTTGACTCGGTGGTAAAGGGCCTCTTAAAGATCAGTACCCACAGGTAGTTCATGGCATAACGGCAACCGGTTGTGAAAAGGCCTTCCTTAACCATGCGCCGTCCCGAGCTATTCATGGGCAGACTGAAGGTAAATTTTACCCGCCCCGCTTGCTGCATGCGCCGCGCTACATCTGTGTCTTCCCCGTAAAAATCGATGCTCGTATCAAACCCTCCGATAGCATCGAGGGCCGATTTTCGCACCACGAAGTTGCCGCCCTGCAGCATTCCCCCTTTTTTCAGCAGGTAATGGTTGACCAGATAGCTAAAATAACCGAGATAGTAAAACATTCTCACCTGGAATCTGAAGAGAATGGGAAGGTCGTAGTAGACCAGGGGGCCGGACAAGGCTGCGAGTTTCTCGTTTGCGCCAAATTCAGAGAGCACCCTGGTGACCCATCCGGGTGGAAGCATGTTGTCTGCATCGATATTGGCGATGAGCTGGCCCGTCGCAGCCCGGTAGCCTGCCTGTCTCGCCTTGACTATGCCCTTTTCGAGTTCATCAACAACCCGCACCGATTCATAGGCGAGTGCAGCTTCTCGTGTCCTGTCGGTACTTGCATTGTTAACGACAATTATCTCCGCCTCACACGCAGTAGATCTGACCTCCTTCAAAATGGAATCAAGACAAATTCCAATAGAAGCCTCTTCGTTGTAAGCGGGAATTACAAAACTCAATTTCACCGTAATCCTCCTCAGGCAATCTTCTTTTCCGTGATACGCTCGTCGCCACCTCCGCCTTCCGTCAAAAGATCATGCACGCCCTCCCAGGTGTAGTGCGTCTTCGCACGAGAGTGCGCGGCCTGACGCATCCGTTCATAGGCTAAAGGTGTGGCCTTCATCATATCAAGCATGTATTCGATTTTTTCCTGCCAGTCCTTTACATCATGAGCCCTTGCCACGAAGCCAGTGGCGCCGTGAAGGATTATCTCCTGGGGTCCACCCATATCGGATACGATAGCCGGGAGGCCGCACGCCTGGGCCTCGAGAACGGCCTTTCCGAACGTGTCGGTGGTGCTCGGAAAAACAAAAAGATGTGAAGATGAGTAGATGTCCGGCAGCTCCGGATGGACAACCCTTCCTGCGAAGTGCACGCCCCTATGGCCGCCCGAGCGTAGTTCATCGAGCAGAGGGCCGTCACCCACGATGAGTAGATTAACGTCCGATCTCTTAGCCATGATGCGGCTGTGCGCCTCAATTAGCAGGTTAAGGCCCTTATCCTTTGACACGCGGCCCACGTAGAGCAGGTTGATACCGTCGCTTAGGTCTCGGGCGGGTGCCCTGGCGGGTCTAAAACGATCCAGGTCGAACCCCCTCTTAAAGAGGCGCATCCTGCCCGTATCAAAACCTCTTTGAGCAAGGATTTCCATGTATCGCACAGTGGGCACCATGACTTCATCCATGGCCGAATAGAACCAGCGCGTGTACGATTCGAGCATGTGCGCTACCGATTCGTCTTCCACTATTTCGCGGGCCTGACCGGCAAAGTCGGTATGATAGAAACCTGTACATTTCACATTCATCAGCTTGGCGGCAATAAGTCCCAACATGCCGATAGGACCGGGCGTGGAGATGAAAATCCGGTCCGGATCAATCTGGTATACCTCTTTGAGGGCCGTGAGCACGGAAGGTATTCTCAGCTTATACCGGTCGTAATAGGGGAGTGCGATCTGCCGGATAGAAGCTAGATTGATCACATTGGGCGGGACACGATTAAGCTCGTTTGAGTCGATCGATGTCACAATCTTCATATCGAAGCCTTGCTCGTGCGCCAATCGGCCTATTTCATTGAGGGTGGCCGACACCCCATTCAAGTCTGTAAGCGAATCGGTGAACCAGAGCACTCTGCGGCCTTCTTCCGCCTTGTTGATGGATAGGTCTGCACGTAGCCGCTCCACCAGGGTCCTGTTCTGGGTGAGATGGCGCAAAGAGATGAGAAAAGGCATGGATAAGAGAAAACCTGGCAGGCAGGCCTGGATGCTGCGGGCAACGGCAAAGAGGTCGAGCTTCGCCATGTCCAGGTCCAGGGAATTGAAAAGAAGCTCGAGATAGGAATCCGAGAGCTTTGCAAGACTAGCGTATATCTCGTCGACGCGCTCATCCACGCTCGCGCATCTCTTCCCTTCTACGGCCTCTGTCAGGCGGACAAAAGAGGTGCTTACAGGGTCCGCATTCTGTTTGGCCCGGGCCTTCAGCCGCTTTAATCGAAACCTGTCGGCAATCCCTAAGCGTTTGCCGTCGAAGAACACCTCGGCGATGCGACCCATAAAGGAGTTATTGACTGCGTTACGGCTCTGACGGGAGAAGTCGTGAACCACCTTGCATACGGTAAAGACCAGGGAACGATAGTCGCTCTGACGGCCCTCTCCGGCGGTCTTCTTGTTTCTTAATGCCTGAATAAATCCACTCACTGTATCGCAGGCCGCTTCCGTATAGGTGGCTCCCACGAAGAGACCCCCGTGATCATCCGAGCCGGCCGTAAACCCCTTGATCCACGGCTCCGCGTCGAAGGGCTCGATGGCGTGTTTCTCAATGAGGAGCTCCAAACACTGCGGTGTCAGGTTTTCGAGGATATATTTCCACGCGAGATTATCCGTCTTGTTTCTGCCACCGTTAATGATTTCAAACGTGTTGAAAAGGACGACCAATTTTTCAAGGTGGGCTGCCGTCAATTTCCCCGTCTCCACCGAGTATGTTGCGTGTGCCACGGAATGGGCAAGCCCGCGTTCTTTGAGATAGGCCCTTAGTTCGTAAATGTCTTTGCGCAGTCTCTGTATCACGAGAAACTCCGCCTCGGTCATCCCATATATGAGCAGATGAATCTTGCATCTGTCCTCAGGAAAATAGGCCGTTGTCTCCACGCCCATGAGCACATCGTCTCCGTATTTTTCCTTGAGATAAAGACAGCCGTCTATTCTGTTGTGGTCCGTAATGGTGACAAAGGACATTCCTGACCGTTTCGCGCTTTCATAGATTGAGAAGGGATCTGAGTAAGACTCGGAGATCTGTGACCCCTGCATGAACCAGTCCGTGGAAGGCTCCGAGTATTTTGAATGGACGTGCAAATCGATGCATTTAATTTCCCGAGCGCTGTCTACCGTGCACACAGATACCTCCTGACTTTCGTTATGCTGATGACCGGACATGGTTATACGGTACCCTGTTTCTGTTAATCTTGATTAAGCGTGATATTAATTATCAGTTAACCAAGTGCGTATGCCATGACAGATCCGCCCCCATAGCAAGGGCCAGGCATGGGAAGACTCCAAGCAAACAGGACTTGGGTGGGAACGCTGTGATAAAATTGTGATAGAACAGATCAGAATAGAGGGTGATACCGAGAATAGGCAGGAATTGTTAGGAAGGGCAATTGTCTTTAAATTCAAAGCATTGTGGAAAATCAGACCAAATATCAAGAGCTTATAAATTTGTTTTCTCCGCTCTTAGGATCCAGCGGGTTAAACCATAGGGGTTCAAGTCCCCTCTCTCGCATAATGTTCTCTATCAACGTTTTCCGGTCTTCCTTCGTAATCTTACACGTGCTTTCTTAACGGGATTGTGCTTGACCTGCCCCCATTCATTGTACCACTCCCAGAGCTAGTCTTTCCAGAGAACATCTAAGAAATCGACCGCAAGTGTATTCGTGGTTCTGAACACACGGATTGATTTGCATAGGATCTCCTTGAAGAACCTTGCAGCGGGGCCCCTTTCCGGTGGTTCATAGCGTAAATGGATTTCAAGACAAAAGTACGATGTTTCAAGGATAATCAATAGTCGGATTGACGTTTTCCGCTTGATATCGAGCCACAATTGCGGGAAAATGGATTCATAGGTCGGGGAAATATGCAAAGTTAAGGAAGTGCCAGGTGCGCTCCTGACCGGCTGAAGGAGACAATATGCCCGCTGACGATGAAAAAAGACCTATGGAGGAATTCAAGGATAAATTACGTTCCCTCTTGGCTCCCCAGGACCCCCAGAAAAAGAAGAATGCCTTGCCCCCTAAGACCCACTTCAGTATCTGGTATTTTCTGATTGCCATGCTCTTAATCACCTACCTGCAGCAATACCTCTTTACTCCCAAGGTGGCGACAATTCCTTATGGGCAGTTTAAACAGAGCCTGGCCGAAGGAAACGTCGATAAACTAACAATCGGTCCGGAGAATATCACCGGTACGCTGAAAGGGAAAGACCAAAAACCGGCTAAGCAGTTCGTCACCATTCGGGTGGACGATCCCGGTCTTGTAAAAGACCTGGATGAACACAAGATCGACTATTCGGGACATTATGATAGCAAATTTCTAAGCAGTATCCTCTCCTGGGTTCTCCCCATTGCAATTATGCTCCTTATCTGGCGTTATGCGATGAAGAAGATGGGGCCGGGAATGGGGGTCATGTCGTTCGCCAAGAGTAAGGCAAAGCTCTTCGCGGAGAATGAGACGAAGGTTACCTTTGCCGATGTAGCGGGCATCGACGAGGCTGAGCAAGAGCTCCAGGAGGTGGTAGAGTTCTTGAAGAATCCGGAGAAATTCCAGAAACTGGGAGGGAGGATTCCCAAGGGCGTCCTTCTCGTCGGAGCGCCTGGCACGGGAAAAACGCTTCTCGCCAAGGCGGTTGCTGGAGAAGCAAAAGTTCCTTTTTTCAGCATCAGCGGGTCCGAGTTTGTGGAAATGTTTGTTGGCGTGGGAGCATCTCGTGTCCGTGATCTTTTCTCTCAGGCCACCGGTCAAGCCCCCTGTATCATCTTCATAGATGAACTGGATGCGTTAGGCAAGGCACGGGGGATGAACGTCGTCGGCGGAAACGATGAACGGGAGCAGACGCTCAACCAACTCCTTGTGGAAATGGATGGATTCGAAACAAATAAAGGCGTCATTATCATGGCGGCCACCAACAGGCCGGAAATCCTCGATCCTGCCTTGCTGCGGCCCGGAAGGTTTGACCGGCAGGTTCTGGTTGACCGTCCTGATATAAGCGGGCGGGAAGCAATACTGCGTATACATTCAAAGAACGTTGTGTTGGGTCCTGACGTGGATATCCGGAAAATAGCCGCTCTCACCCCGGGCTTTGTGGGGGCTGACCTTGCTAACCTGGTCAACGAAGCCGCCCTGCTGGCCGCCCGGAAAAACAAGGAGGCAGTCGGGTCGGCGGAGTTTGATGAGGCCATCGACCGGATAGTAGGTGGACTGGAGAAAAGGAACCGGGTGATGAATCCACA